>DBIX01000070.1:12164-70684 GCA_002297005.1 Cyanobacteria bacterium UBA791
AAAAATATTCCAAATCCATTCCACGTAGGTGCTTGTGATTATGCTAAATTAGCATTAGCAGCTCAAAAACAAGGAAAATTCTGGGATATGGTTAACTTGTTATTTGAAGAAAAAGCAGGTTCTGTAGATGATGTTTTATCAATCGCAAAAGAACAAGGCTTTGATACAAATAAATTGAAAACAGATATGAATGCTGCTGATGTTAAAGCAACATTATTATCAAATATCGATGAAGCAACAGAAATGCAAGTTGGTGGTACACCAGCATTCTCAGTAAAAGGCAAATTATATATGGGTCTAAAACCATATAACGAAGTAAAGGCGATTTTAGTTGAAGCAGGAGCAAAAACAAAATAAGATTTTACTTCATGCTTGCTGTGGTATCTGTTCAGGATACCCAATCGAATACTTAAAAGATAATCAATATTTACCGGTTGTGTATTTTTATAATCCGAATATACAGCCGGTAAATGATTATATAAAGCGATTGGATGCACAAAGAACTTTATGTGAGCATTTAGGAGTAGAATTAATAGAAGAGCATTACGATACTCAGGAATACGAGGATTATATTTGTGGGTATGAAAATGAACCAGAACGAGGGAAGAGATGTGATAAATGTTTTGAGCTTCGTTTGATTCAGACTGCTAAAAAAGCAAAAGAATTAGGGATAAATATTTTTACAACTTCTATTGCAATTAGCCCTCACAAAAATTTTCAACATTTGAAAGAAATTGGTGAAAAAGTTGCAAAAGATTTTGATTTAGAATTTTTGGCTGTTGATTTTAAAAAGAAAGATGGTTTTTTAAAAACTAATAAAATAGCAAATTCTTTAGGATTATATAGACAAAATTATTGCGGATGTAAGTATAGTTTTAGAAAATAATAGAAATTAGTATTAAGGAGTAAATCATGGAATGTAGAAGAGATGAAAACAAAATAGGTTGCACATGCACTTATACAAGTTGCTCAAAAAGAGGTATGTGTTGCGAGTGTGTAAGAGCACATAGAGAAAATGGCGAAATTCCAGGCTGTTTCTTTACTGCAGCTGGTGAAGCAACTTATGATAGAAGTATTAAAAATTTTGTAAAAATCATGAAAGATAGAGTTTAAATAAAGCTTTATTAACAATTATTAAATAAAGTAAACAAATTGAAAAACGTTATGTTGACACTAAAAAATGTTTGATATACGATTTTTAATGCACAGAGCTGTATATATTAGTATGCAAAAGGTTAGACAATATAAGTAAGAAAAGGAAATAAGCAATGTCAACTACAAACAGACAAAGAATAAGAGTATGTTTAAAAGCATTTGATCACAAATTGATTGATGTTTCAGCAGAAAAAATTGTAGAAACAGCAAAAAGAACAGATGCAAAAGTAGCAGGACCAATTCCTCTACCAACAAAAAGAAGAATTTACTGTGTATTACGTTCACCACACGTAGATAAAAAATCTCGTGAACACTTTGAACTAAGAACACACAAAAGAATTATCGACATTTACGATGCTTCTCAACAAACAACAGAAGAATTAAGCAGATTAGATTTACCTGCTGGTGTTGATATCGAAGTAAAATTATAATTTTTGAAAACATAGCTCAAAACTCGCCTTATAGGCGAGTCTAAACAAAAGAAAAACAAATCATTTATGCGTTAAGCAATAATGCGAACTACGACTCTAAGCAGTTTAGAGGGTAGCAATCACAAGAAGAACCCTTGAAGGGGAAGAAAGGACAAAATTATGACACTTGGTGTAATAGGTGAAAAACTAGGAATGACTCAAGTTTTCGATGAACACGGTCTAGCAATTCCAGTTACAGTAATAAAAGTTTCAAAAATGGTTGTAACTCAAGTTAAAACTGAAGAAACAGATGGTTACAATGCAATTCAAGTAGGTACAGTTTCAGCAAAAGAAAAACACTTAACAAAAGCTCAAATTGGTCACTTGAAGAAAAATAATGTAGAAAACTTAAGACATCTACAAGAATTCAGAGTAGAAAATCCTCAAGATTATACAGTAGGACAAGAAATCCCAGTATCTGTATTAGCAGATGTAGAAAAAGTTGATGTAACAGGTACATCAATCGGTAAAGGTTTCCAAGGTACTGTAAAAAGATGGAACTTCTCAAGAGGACCAATGGCTCACGGTTCTAAAAACCACAGAGAACCTGGTTCAATTGGTGCAGGTACAACTCCAAGCCGTGTTATCAAAGGTAAAAGAATGGCTGGTAACATGGGTAATGAAAGAGTTACAATCAAAAAATTAAAACTTGTAAAAGTTGATAACGAAAAACAATTAGTTTTAGTAAAAGGTGCTGTTCCAGGTCCAGAAGGTAAATTGGTAACAATTAAACCATCAATTACAAAATGGAACTAATAGTAAGAGAATTAACTAGATAAAGGATATAAAAAATGTCAAAAGAAATATTAAGTACAAAAGGTGAAAAATTAGGTGAAATTACACTAAACGAAGGTGTATTTGAAGTAGAACCTAACTTACACGTAATGCATTTAGCATTAAGAAGACAATTAAATAATGCAAGACAAGGTTCAGCATCAGCAAAAACAAGAGCAGAAGTATCTGGTGGTGGAAGAAAACCTTGGAAACAAAAAGGTACAGGTAGAGCAAGAGCAGGTTCAACAAGATCTCCATTATTCGCTGGTGGTGGTGTTTCATTCGGACCAAAACCAAGAGATTACTCTTTTGCAATGCCACAAAAAGCAAGAAAATTAGCTTTAAAATCTGCATTGTCAGCTAAATTAAGCCACACAATTATCGTAAAAGATTTTTCAGCAATTTCTGAACCAAAAACAAAATTAATGATGGATGCTTTAAAATCATTAAAAGCTGAAGGTAAAATTCTAATCATCGCTGACACAAAAGCAGCTGAAAACAAATACTTAGAATTATCAGCAAGAAACATTCCATCAGTAAAATTGTTATTACCTTCAAACTTAAACGTTAAAGATTTAATTGAAGCAGATACAGTTTTATTGACAGAATCATCAGTAAACGAAATCACAGAAAGACTTGCATAGTCTAAGTTAAAAAGGATAAAGCAATGAGTAAAGAAAGAACAAACAAAGAAAAATTATTTGACATAATTAAAAAACCATTGATTACAGAAAAATCAATGATGGCTACAACAATTGGTCAATATACATTTGAAGTTTCTATGGATGCAACAAAAGTTGAAATTGCTCAAGCAATTGAACAAGCATTCCCAGGAAGAAAAGTTAAAAAAGTAAGAACAGTTTACATGCCATCTCACGCAAAAAGAATGGGATACAAAATGGGTAGAACTGATTCTTCTAAAAAAGCAATAGTAACAATAGACGGTGAACCAATCGAAGAATTAATTGGTGCATAGGAAAGAAAAAAGGTAGAAAACAATGGCAATACGTAAAATTAATCCGACATCTCCGGGACAAAGAGGTATGACAAAGAGTGATTATTCAGAAATCACAACATCTACACCAGAAAAAAGTTTATTAAAACCAATAAAAAAACATGCAGGTAGAAACAATACAGGTAGAATTACTTGCAGACATAAAGGTGGCGGTGTAAAACAACACTATCGTATTATAGATTTTAAAAGAAATAAAATTGGTGTTCCAGGCACAGTAATGACAATTGAATACGATCCAAACAGAAACGTAAGAATTTCATTAGTAAACTATGCAGACGGTGAAAAAAGATACATCTTATCACCAGAAGGTTTAACAGTTGGTTCAACAATTGTTTCAGGTGCTGAAGCTCCTATCCAAGTTGGTAACGCATTACCTCTAGACGTAATTCCTCTAGGTACAATGATTCACAACATTGAATTAGAACCTGGCAGAGGCGGTAAAATGGTTAGAGCAGCAGGTAACGCAGCTCAATTAATGGCTAAAGAAGGTAACTACGTTACAATCAAATTACCATCAGGTGAAATGAGAATGGTAAGAAAAGAATGTATGGCTACAATCGGTGTATTAGGTAACCATGAATTCAAAAACATTAAAATTGGTAAAGCAGGTAGAAAACGTTATATGGGTGTTAAACCAACAGTACGTGGTGTAACAATGAACCCTTGTGATCACCCTCACGGTGGTGGTGAAGGTAAAACTGGTCCTGGTGGTAATCCAAAAACACCTTGGGGTAAACCAGCTCTTGGTCAAAAGACAAGAAAATCTACTAAGGCTTCTAATAAATTAATCGTTAGAAGAAGAAAAACAAGATAATTAAATTAAGAAGGAGAATATATTAATGGCACGTTCATTAAAAAAAGGACCATATATCGAAGAAGCATTAGCTAAGAAAATTGCTAAAATGAATGAAAATTCAGAAAAGAAAGTTGTAAAAACTTGGTCAAGAGCTTCAATGATTAGTCCAGATATGTTAGGACACACAATCGCTGTACATAACGGTAAAACTCACGTTCCAGTATATGTAACAGAACAAATGATTGGACATAAATTAGGCGAATTTGCACCTACTAGAATGTACAGAGGTCACGCAGGTTCAGATAAAGTAAAAAGAAAATAATAATTGAAGGATAAAACAATGGAAGCAAAATCAAGACAAACAGACATAAAAATGACTGCAAGAAAACTTCGTAGAGTAATCAACGAAGTAAGAGGTAAATCTGTAACAGATGCTCAAAAAATGTTAAAATTTATGCCATACTTTGCAGCAAGAGTAGTTGAAAAGAACTTAAAAGCAGCAGTTGCAAACGCACACGAAAAATTTGGTGCTAATGCTGATGCATTAAAGATTTCTGAAATCTTCGCTGACGAGAGCGTAACTTACAAAAGAGGTAAACCAAGAGCTCAAGGTCGTATTTACAGAAGATTAAAAAGAACATCACATTTAACATTAGTAGTAAGCGAAAAATAAGAAAAAGGAATAAACAATGGGACAAAAGACACATCCAACTGGATTTAGAGTAGGCGTAATTCAAAATTGGGCAAGCAGATGGTATGCAAAATTTAAAGATTACGGCGAATTTGTAGCAGAAGATGCTAAAATCCGTAAATACATTAAGAAAAAATTATACAATGCAGGCGTTTCAAAAATCTTAATTGATAGAAAAGCTCAAAATACAATCATTACAGTTGTTACAGCAAAACCTGGTATCGTAGTAGGTAGAGGCGGACAAGGTATTGAAGAATTAAAACAAGATGTTTCTAAATATTTAGGCAAAACAGTTGTTTTAAACATTGTAGAAGTTGCAAGAGTAAATGCAGATGCACAATTAGTAGCAGAATCAATTGCTCAACAACTTGAAAAACGTATTGCATTCAGAAGAGCAATGAAATCAGCAATGCAAAGAACAATGAGATCTGGCGTACAAGGTATCAAAGTTATGGTATCAGGTCGTTTAGGTGGTGCTGAAATCGCTCGTTCAGAATGGGCAAAAGAAGGTCGTATTCCGCTTCAAACATTAAGAGCTGATGTAGATTACGGTTTTACAGAAGCAAATACTATAATGGGTAAAATCGGCGTAAAAGTTTGGATTTTCAAAGGTAACTTAATGCCAGGCGAAAAAGCTGATATGAACATTAAAGCAAAAGGTGCTAAAGACGGTAACGAAAAAGGCGGAAGACGTCCAAGAAGAAAAATCGCTACTGAAACAGCAGCAGAATAGAAATTAATAAGAAATAATATAACAGGAGAACAATAACAATGTTAATGCCTAAAAAAACAAAACATCGTAAAATGATGAAAGGTAGAATGAAAGGTACTGAAACAAGAGGTACACAATTTGAATTCGGCCGTTATGGTTTAAGAGCATTAGAACCAGGTTGGATTACAAGTAGACAAATAGAAGCAGCAAGACGTGCGATGACTCGTGAAATCAAACGTGGCGGTAATGTTTGGATTAAAATTTTCCCAGATAAACCAATTACTGCAAAACCAGCTGAAACTCGTATGGGTTCTGGTAAAGGTAACTTAGAATACTGGGTAGCAGTAGTAAAACCAAACAGAATGTTATTTGAATTAGATTACTTTGACAGAGAAGTTGCAATTCACGCATTAGAATTAGCAGCACAAAAATTACCAATCAAAGTTAAAGTAGTTGAAAAAGAAGCACAACAATAGTTTAAAAGGAAAATAAAGATGAAATCAAAAGATATGCGTGAAAAATCAATTGAGGAACTTAAATCTTCAGTAGTTGATTATAAAAAACAATTATTTGATTTAAGAGTTCAATTGGCAACTCACAAGCTTGAAAATACAGCTTTAATCAGAAAAACAAAAAAGAATATTGCACAAGCAAAAACAGTAATTAAAGAAAAAGAAAATGAGGTAAAATAAAATGCCTAA
The DNA here is from genome assembly GCA_002297005.1 of Cyanobacteria bacterium UBA791. GTDB lineage: Bacteria > Cyanobacteriota > Vampirovibrionia > Gastranaerophilales > Gastranaerophilaceae > UBA791. The sequence goes on from DBIX01000070.1 coordinate 18,479, forward strand.
GAAAGAAAGACAAGGCGTAGTAGTAAGCGCAAAAATGGACAAAACAGTTGTAGTAAAAGTTGCAACTTATGATCCACATCCAAAATACAAAAAAATTATGGAAACAACTACAAACTATAAAGCACATGATGAACAAAATCAATGTGAAGAAGGCGATGTAGTAAGAATCGTAGAATCAAAACCATCATCAAGAGATAAAAGATGGACAGTTCTAAATATTGTAGAAAAGAAAAAATAGCTTGAAATAAAAGCTCTTTTGGATTTTAATAAAAGAAAAGACGAAAAAGGAAAAAACAATGATACAACAAGAATCAAGATTAACTGTAGCAGATAATACAGGTGCAAAAGAACTTTTATGTATCCGTGTAATGGGCAGTTCAAACAAAAAATTTGCTCATGTAGGTGACGTAATTGTAGCAACAGTAAAAGATGCAACACCAAATATGGCAGTAAAAAAATCAGAAGTTGTAAAAGCAGTTGTTGTAAGAACAAAAGCTGACATCAAACGTAATGACGGTTCAGTAATCAGATTTGACGAAAATGCAGCAGTTATTATCAACAAAGACGGCAACCCAAGAGGAACACGTGTATTTGGACCAGTTGCAAGAGAATTAAGAGATAAAAACTTTATGAAAATCGTATCTCTAGCACCTGAAGTTATTTAAGAAGGAAAAAAGAAATGGCAGATAAGAAAAAATTACAAGTAAAAACAGGCGATAGAGTAATGGTTATCGCAGGTAAAGATAAAGGTAAAGTTGGCAACGTAACAAAAACAATGCCTGCTGAATCTAAAGTAGTAGTTGAAGGTGCAAACATGGTTACAAAAGCACAAAGACCAAACCCAATGGCTGGTGTACAAGGTGGTCTTGTAAAAATGGAAGCTCCTTTAGATAGCTCAAATGTAATGATCGTATGTCCAAACTGCGAAAAAGTTACAAGAGTTAAAACTGAAGTAAAAGACGACAAAAAAGTTCGTGTTTGCAAAAAATGCGGCGAAAAATTAGATGTATAGTGCAAGGTAGTTCTTGGCACGAAACCATCTTAAGGTAGAGGAAAGAAAAATGACAGTAACAAAAAGCTTAAAAGAAAAATACGAAAACGAAGTTAGAAAAGCTATGAAAGAAAAATTTGGTTACACAAATGACATGGTAATTCCAAAACTTCACAAAATTGTTTTGAATATGGGTGTTGGTGAAGCTTCACACAATTCAAAAATCGCAGAAGTTATTGATGCTCAATTAACAAAAATTGCTGGTCAAAAAGCAGTAGTTACAAAAGCTAAAAAATCAATCGCTTCTTACAAATTAAGAGAAGGTATGCCAGTAGGTGCTATGGTTACTTTACGTGGCGAAAGAATGTATGACTTCTTACAAAAATTAATTTGTGTTGTATTACCAAGAATTCGTGACTTCCGTGGTATTAGTGCGAAAAGTTTCGATGGTAGAGGTAACTACACATTAGGTTTAAAAGAACAAACATTGTTCCCTGAAATCTCATACGATGAAGTTGATTTAGTAAAAGGTATGAACATTTCAGTTATTACAACAGCAAATACTGATGAAGAGGCAAGAGAGTTATTAAGACTTTTAGGTATGCCATTCAAAGGTTTAAAATAAGAAGTAAAAAGTAAGAAAAAATAAAGGAGAAAATCGTGGCTAAAAAAGCGATGATAAATAAAGAACAAACTAGAAGAGAACTTGCAGCAAAAGGTAAATACCCAACTGTTAGATTACACAACAGATGCAGTATTTGTGGTCGTCCTCATGGCTATCACAGAGATTTCGGTATTTGCAGAATTTGCTTAAGAAAAATGGCTCACCAAGGTTTATTACCAGGTGTTACAAAAGCAAGTTGGTAGTTTCCGTTCTTATAAAATGTACGACTATACTGCCTAAACAGTTTAGGTAAGTAGCAACAAAAAGGAAGAAAAAATGAACACAGATCCAATAGCAGATATGCTAACAAGAATCAGAAATGCAAATACTGTTTCTCACGAAACTGTAGAAATTCCTGCTTCTAAATTAAAAATCGAATTAGCAAAATTATTAAAAGAAGAAGGTTTTATTGAAAACTATGAAGTTGTTGAAAACGGCAAATTCAAAGCTATCAATATCACTTTGAAATACACAGATAAGAAAAAACCTGTTATTACAAATTTACAAAGAATTTCAACTCCAGGTTTAAGAACTTACTGTAAATCTAAAAAATTACCACAAGTATTAGGTGGTTTAGGTATCGCTATTATCTCTACAAGCAAAGGTCTATTAACAGATAGAAAAGCTCGTAAAGAAAATATCGGTGGCGAAATTCTTTGCTACGTTTGGTAGTTAATTAAACTTATAAAAGACTTGCCTTTCAGGTAAGTCTTTTTTATAATTGTTTTGTTAGGTGAAATTGGTAGAAAAGCCTAATTTGATAGAATATACCATAAGGAGAAATGAAAATGTCAAGAATCGGTAAATTACCTGTTGAAATTCCAGCAGGCGTTGAAGTAAAAATTGACGGTCAATTAGTTACTGCAAAAGGACCAAACGGTACTGAATCAGTAGATGTAAGACCAGAAATTTCAGTAAAAGTTGAAGATAACAAAATTATCTTAACTCCAGTAAATGACGAAAGAAAAACAAATGCTTTACACGGTTTATCAAGAACTTTAGTTGCAAATGCTGTTAAAGGTGTTAAAGATGGTTTCGAAAAGAAATTAGAAATCGTTGGTGTTGGTTATCGTGCAAACATGGAAGGCAAAAACTTAAACTTAGTTTTAGGTTATTCTCACCCAATTTTAATTGAAACACCAGAAGGTATTACAATCGCAGTTGATGCTAATACAAAAATTTCTGTAAAAGGTTCAAACAAACAATTAGTTGGTGATATTGCAGCTTTGATTAGAAGCAAACGTCCACCTGAAGTTTACAAAGGAAAAGGTGTTAAATACGAAGGTGAACACATCAGACGTAAAGCTGGTAAAGCTGGTAAGAAATAGAACGAGCGAGCCGAGGCTATAGAGCTTTTGCGAAAGTGATGCAATCACGGTAGCAAAACTCGGAATTGCCGTTTAACGCGAGCGAAGTGACAAGCGTGAGCCGAAGTGAAGCAATGCACACGGCGACGAGGAGTCGGCGTAGCAATTGCGTAACTTAACGATACCGCCGTTGCAAACGAAGTGAGCGAAGCAATCTCTGATTGCACAGGCGGAAAAGACTTAGCCGAAGTGAAGTCTTTATGATTTCACAGGAGCAAATGAGCGAGCAAAGGCTATAAATCTTAGCAAGCTCAAAAGTAAAAACAAGTAGCCCATAGAAACCCTTGAATTTATTCAAGAAGGTTTAGGTAAAAGGAGAAAGAAAATGATTAAACAAGAAATTAGAAAAAACAAAGTTCAAAAAAGACACCAATCTATTCGTGTTAAAATCTCAGGAACTTCTGAAGCTCCAAGATTAGCAGTTTATAGAAGTACAAAACACATCTATGCTCAAATCATTGATGATACAAAACACGTTACATTGGCATCTGCTTCATCATTAGACAAAGATTTAAAAGAAACTTTAAATCACGGTGGTAATATTGAAGCTGCTAAAGTGATTGGTAAAACTGTTGCAGAAAAAGCTTTAAAAGCTGGTATCAAAGACGTAGTATTTGATAGAGGTGGTTTCTTATATCACGGAAGAATTGCTGCTTTAGCTGATGCTGCAAGAGAAGCTGGTTTGAACTTCTAGTTTGAAGTAAAAATCTTTTTTAAGGGCGACTTTGATTTATCAAAGTCGCCCTTTTTTTTCTTTAAAATCCTATATTTAGATGATACGTTTTTTACAAAATCATGTGATTATATTATAAGATATAGGGATTTTTAAGGAGAATACTAATGAATTTTACTGCAGTATTTGCACTTGTGTTTGGTATTGGAGTGATGTTTGCATCTCAAATGTTTGATGGTGCATCGTTATCGTTATTTGTTCAACCTGAGGCATTTTTTATTGTAGTAGGTGGTAGCTTTTGTGCGATATTGTTGAATTTCAATTTTAGTATTGTGCTAGGTGCTTTAAAATCTCTAAAAGATGTATTTTTAAAAGACGAGAATAAGAGTGCAAGAATTGTAGAAGAAATTGTACAAATTTCTTATTTTGCAAGAAAAAATGGTATGTTTGCTTTGCAAGGTTTGGTGGATAAAGTTTCAGATTCTTTTTTAGCAAGAGCTTTGCAGTTGGCTTTAGATTTGAATAATCCTCAACTTTTATATGATATTTTGAGTTCAGAAATTGCTTATGAAGAGGAAGAGGAATTGATTAACTCAAGAGTTTATGAAGCTTTAGGTGGATATGCTCCAACTTTTGGTATTGTCGGTGCTGTTATGGGTTTAATCCAAGTTATGAAGGATATTAATAACTTTGAACTTTTGGGTGTAGGTATAGCAACTGCTTTCGTATCTACCCTATATGGTGTCGGAATTGCTAATTTAATTTTCTTACCTATTGCTGGAAACTTAAAACATAAGACAAGAGAAAAAATCTTGTTGAAAGAAGTTATGGTTCAAGGGGTAATTTCGATTATGATGCAAGAAAATCCTGCTATTATTGAAGAAAAATTGATTGCATATTTGAAGTACCACAACAAAAGACGTTTAGAGGTTGCAGCATAGATTATGAGAAACGATTACTACTCAAATTCAAAAGATTATATTAATAGATGGGTTGTTTCTTACTCTGATTTTGTAACCATGCTTTTGGCGTTATTTATTGTTATGTTTGCAATTTCTCATAACGTTAATAAAGAGCAAGCTAAAATTATTGAGGATAACAATCTTCAAGTCGTTGAAAATGCGACTGATATTCCAACAAAAACTGCGGATGAACTTATAAAAGAATTGAATGAAAAATTAGCTAACAATTCTTCTGTTACTTTGGTAAAAGATAATAGAGGCTTGATTGTTAGAATGAATAATAGTATACTTTTTGATGAGGGTTCTGCTATAATAAAGAAAAATGCATCAAAGACTTTGGACGAAGTTATTGGTGTAATATCTCAAGTTGATAACAAAGTTTTGGTAGAGGGTCACACGGATTCTACTCCGATAAACACAAAAACTTATCCATCAAACTGGGAATTATCAACAGCAAGAGCTACAAATATTATTGGTTATATCATTAGAACTGGTAAAATTCCGCCACAACGCTTGTCTGCAGCCGGTTATGGAGAATATATGCCAATTGCAGATAATACATCAAGTGGTGGACGACTTTTGAACCGAAGAGTTGATATAATTATTTTAAAATAATTATAAATTTAATCGCAATAGATTGGAGAATAGTATGGCTAAACCAACAGCACCAAGAGATAATAAACCTCAGGTAAGAGAAGAAGATGAAAATAATGCTAAAAAGCCTTTACAATTAGATTCAAATGTAAAAATGATATTGGTAGTTGTTATATCAATGTTGTTGGGAGGTGTCATCTTCTTATGCTTAAACTATGTGTTAATTGACAATTTATTGGGTGCAAAATTACCACAGCAAACTCAAACTGATGAAAACGAAGAAGATACATCTGATGAAGAAGAACAAGTTGAAAAAGGTATCATTGTTGACCTTGGTGATTTTGTTTTAAACTTAGCAGATGTGGATGCAAAAAGATATTTGAAAGCAAATGTTGCTTTAGAATTATCAAAACTTCCAACTGACCCAGATTTATCAGCTACTCAACCAGCAGAAGGTAGTGGACATGGTGGTCACGGTGGTGGTGAAGCGGGTGATCCTATGAAAGCTGTTGAAATGGAAATGGCTCAATACAAACCTGCTATTAGAGATGCTATTATTACAACATTATCTAGCAAAACTTCATCAGAAGTTGCAACAACAGTTGGTAAAGAATTAGTAAAAGAACAAATTGCTCAAGATGTAAATGCTATTTTTGCAGGCACAAGAGAAGTTATAAGAGTAAGTTTCGGACAATTTATTATTCAGTAGAAAGGATTATTGTTTAAATTGGCTACATCAGATTATGATATTGATAATAGTGGAATAATTGATGACTTCGGTGATTCTTTCGCTGGATTAGGTGATGAGTCTGACGTTAAAAAGTCTTATAAGTTATATAACTTTAAAAGACCAGACAAATTTTCAAAAGATCATTTAAGAGCGTTACAAGATTTACATAGAGAGTTTTCAAGACAAATTTCATTGGTTTTAACAGCATACTTACGTATGCGTGTTGAGATTGATGTAGTTTCTACTGACCAATTGACTTATGACGAATTTATTCGTTCAATGCCATCACCATTTACGATTGGTATCTTTGAATTGAAGCCACTTCCAGGTCAAATTCTTTTAGGTACAAGTTTTGAAATATTGTCCTGCGTAGTTGACCGTATGTTAGGTGGTTCAGGCTTGAGTGAAACAAAACAACGTGACTTGACTGTGGTTGAGGATGCTTTAGCTAGAAAAGTTTTTGAAAAAATTATTAAAACTGTTGAAAATACTTGGGGTAATATTTTACCAGTACAAGGTGAATTGATAGGTTTGGATAGTAGTTATCAAATGGTTCAAGTTGCTGGTGCTGGTGAAATCGTAGCCTTAATTACTTTTGAAGTTCAAATTGCTGGTAAATACTTTGGTTTGATGAGCTTGTGCTTCCCATATCCTGTTTTAGAAAACGTTATCGGTAGCTTGTCAGCACAACATATTTTCCAAACTAAAGGTATTGTTGCAACTACAGAAGAACGTCAAAAAATGATTCAAAAATTGAATACATCAACAGTTGATGTAGATGTTTTATTCGGTTCTACAGATATTACCTTGGAAGAGTTTTTAGAACTAAAAGAGGGCGATATTATTAAACTTGATAATAAAACAAAAGACGATTTAGTTGTTAAAATTAACAACGAAAAGAAATTTTTCGCAAGACCAGGAATTAGAAAAAATAAAGTGTGCGTAAAAATTTCTGATATATACGATGCACAAACTGACTTTTTAAAAGATTTTATGTAGAGGAGAGGGTTAATTTATGCCAGAAGACGATAAAGAAAAAAATATGCTAGATGATTTAAATCTTGATGATAAAGATGAAATTCAAGAAGAAGTTGATAGAATGGAACAAAAAGCTTTTGACGAAGAATTGAAAAGTGAACCTGATCCTGTTACTGTTCAACCAGTTCAGTTTGCATCTTTTGAAGAAACAGAAAATTCACAAGGTGATGCAACTAAAAATTTAGATATTTTAATGGATGTTAAATTGCAATTAACAGTAGAATTGGGACGTGCAGTTTTACCTATTAAAAAAGTTCTTGAATTAACAAGAGGTTCAATTATTGAGTTAGAAAAAGTTGCCGGTGAACCAGTAGAATTGTATGCAAACGGTAAATTGATTGCGTATGGTGAAGTTGTTGTAATCGAAGATAACTTCGGTTTGAGAATTACAAGTATTACTAATCCAGACGAAAGATTAAAAGGACTTAATTAAATAAATAAAAAAAGTTCTTGAAAAATAAAAATATTTATGTAAGAATAGACATACGAACTGAAAAGTTTGACCATAAGTATATGGCAAGGTAGCTCAGCTGGCTAGAGCGTACGGCTCATACCCGTGAGGTCGAGAGTTCGAGTCTCTCCCTTGCTATTTAAAAGAAAAATTCCACTTCGGTGGAATTTTTTTTTGAGAAAAATTTTTATGACTCGAACTGTTATGTTGCTCATGATGTTCGCAACATAATGAGTTCAATCGACTGCGTCGACATCCTGATTTGTACGGCTCGTGTAACTCGCCTACAACTCAAGCGAGTCTCTCCCTTACTATTTAAAAGAAAAAATCCACTTCGGTGGAATTTTTCTTGTGTAAATTTTTAATGACTCGAACTGTCTAAAAAATTAAAAATAAAAAGAAAAGTTCAAATTATTTTTAAATTTGAACTTCTCTTTTAACACTTATACAAGTTATCTATCCAAGAATTGATTTTAAATCCTCTTTTGCTGTTGTGATAGGTTTAATTTTGAATTTATCTACAAGAATATTTAGTACATTAGGTGAAACAAAGGCTGGTAATGTTGGTCCAAGTCTTATATTTTCTATTCCTAAATACAACAATGTTAATAGAATACAAACGGCTTTTTGTTCATACCAGGATAATACCAAGGATAATGGTAATTCATTAACCGAGCAGTTAAATGCTTTTGCTAATTCGACTGCAACCTTTATTGTAGAATACGCATCGTTACATTGTCCCATGTCTAAAAGTCTTGGAATACCATTAATATCCCCTAAATCTAAATCGTTAAATCTGTATTTACCGCAAGCTAAGGTTAATACAAGTGTATCTTTGGGTGTTTCTTTTACAAATTCTGTGTAATAGTTACGACCAGTTTTTGCACCGTCACAACCACCAACTAAGAAAATATGTCTCAATTTCCCTGATTTCACAGTATCAATAACTTTATCCGCTACTGATAAAACTGTATTGTGACCAAAGCCTACTGTTAAAACGTTTCCGCCGTTTATACCTGTCTTTTTTTGAGTTTCTTTATATCCACCTAATTCTAATGCTTTTTTAATAATTGGTGAAAAATCTTTCTCCTTACCAATATGTTCAATTTCTGGGTATCTTACAACAGAAGTTGTAAAAACTCTATCTCTATAGCTATCTTTTACAGGCATAATGCAATTTGTTGTAAATAAAATTGGTGCTGGTATATTTGCAAATTCTTTTTGTTGATTTTGCCAAGCAGTACCAAAATTACCTTTTAAATGGGGGTATTTTTTTAGTTTAGGATACGCATGGCAAGGTAACATTTCACCGTGTGTATAAATATTTATACCTTTATCCTTTGTTTGTTTAAGTAACAAGGCTAAATCATGCAAGTCGTGTCCTGTTACAACAATAAAAGGTCCTGCTTCAATTTCTGTTGAAACTTTTGTTGGTACAGGATTTCCATAAGTTTCTGTATTAGCTTTATCTAAAAGCTCCATACATTTTAAGTTGATTTTACCTGTTTTTAAAACAAGTTGTAAAAGTTCCTCTGTCGATAAATCTTTTGAAATACCTTGTAATGCTTCAAAAAAGAATTTATCTACTTCTTCATCTACATAATTTAATACTCTTGCGTGGTGAGCGTATGCAGCCATACCTTTTAAACCAAACAAAATTAGAGATTTTAAACTTCTTTCGTCTTCGTTTTTGCAATCCCAAACAGAATTTATATCAAAAGTTTTACTGCAAGGTGTTATTTCAGTGATATTTTGAGTTAATTCTTTTATTGAATCATCATCAAAGTTTACGTTTGTTATTGTAGTAAATAATGCTTCAATAATAATATCTGCATTTTCTTTGCTATAAGTTACGCAATTTGCGAATTTAATAGCAGAACTTGTTAATATATCTTGAAGATTTGCGGTTTCTGATGTTTTACCGCATACACCTTGAATTGTACAACCTTCACTTTTAGCGGTTTGCTCACATTGAAAACAAAACATTTTATTCATATTTGATTCTCCTTGCTTTTTCTAATATTTATATATAAATTTCATAAACAAATATGTTGGAAATCCAACAAAAGGGTAATGTGGAAGAATATATTAATTGTTTAGACACAGTTGGACTAAGACTTTCAAGCTAAAAAAAATAGAGGCTCAATGCCCCTAATGTTTAAGAATAGCTGGAAGTATGAAAAAGATTTAATATACTTATATTAAACCCTATTAAAATTTAAATGTTATACTCCAACTGGTTAGTTTTTATATAATTTTTGCAAAATATTTGTTTCCGAATTATCGTGCTTACTATCAAAACTTCATTCGTGGTACAATTCAATTGATGTCTGTGTAGTTCAGATGGATAGAACGTCACCCTCCTAAGGTGAATGTCGTGAGTTCGAATCTCGCCACGGACATTTTTTACTCTGTTACAGAAATTTAAAGTTATTAAATATATATCGTAAAATAGTTAAAATATAAGGGAAATATATGCAAATTTGGAAAGATTTTGAAGAAACATGCACAAAATACTTAAATGATAAATTTGGAGATTATGCTGAATTTTCTCATTTGGGATGTTCAGATTCCACAAAACCGGATATATTAGTTAAACTTGCAAATGATAAAAATTTTTATATTGATGTTAAACATTCACCTGCTCAATGTGGACAATTTGTTTTAATCCCTAACATTGAAAGACATGTTTTTGAATATAGTAGTAAAAATGTATCACCGATTAATATATATTCTACAAAAATAATAGATTTTATGAATTTAAATTTTGAAACATATAGAAATGCTGGTACTGCTGGTAAAGATATAAAATTCCCTAATTCAAATGAAATTTTTTCAAATTGGATTATTAAAATTTACAAGGAAAAAGGGGTAAAATTTTTTATAACTAACGACTGTATAATTTTTCCTGTAGAACAGGTTAAAAAATATTTTTATATTTCTGCTAAATATAGGATTAAAAGAAGTGGTTCTTGTAGTGTTAGAAGACTCAGAATTGAAGAGATTAAAGATTTTATATTATCTAATGATTATTCAATATCTAGTACAAAATTTATTCAAAATAAATTATTTGTTACTTCTGATAAAAATATAGATAAAGAAAAATTTATTCTTGGTAAATATGAATATATGTTTGCTAAGAATAACAATGATTATGAAGTACGTCAACTTTCAAACACATACAATGCAAATGTAATTTTTTCAATTGAATTAAAAGATTCTGTTTCAGGAATGACGGATACAGATTTTATTCAATACCTAAAATCATAATTTATTCAAATTGTTTAGCAACTTTCTTCCATAGCTTTTGCAATTTGTTCAGTAATTAATTGTAGTACATCAACTACAACAGAATTCCCAAATTGTTTATAAGCTTGATTATATTTTTCAGACATAATATATGAATCAGGAAATCCCATTATTCTTGCACATTCTCTTGGGTGTAGTTTTCTTAGTTTTCCGTTTACTAGGTATCCCCCTGTCTTTGCAAAAATGCCACCACCATTGGCTGATAAGGTTATAGCAATGCCCTTTGTGCTATATATTCTTTCTCCTTGTCCACCTTTATTAACTATTCCTAAACGAATAGACTTGTTACTATATTTGTTGTCCACAACATTGTTATAATAAGTGTCTTTACGGTTGACATACAAATTCTCAAGCATTTTCTCATCATTTAATAAAAAATCTTCTACATGCTTTTTTAATTGAAATGGTTTAGGATATATAAAGTTCTTAATTTTTAAATCTTTTCTAAAACATACCATATAGATACGTTCTCTTTTTTGAGGTATACCATAATCCACAGCATTTAAAACTTTTTGATGAAAGTCATAGCCCAATTCTTCCATGGTAGTTCTAACAACATTTAGTGTTTTACCTCCATCGTGTACTGCAAAATTTTTAACATTCTCCATAAAAACTATTTTAGGTCGTTTTGCTTTCACGATACGAGCTACATCAAAAAACAAAGTTCCTCTGCTGTCTTCAAACCCTTTTTGTTTGCCACTAACTGAAAATGCTTGACAAGGAAAACCTGCACATAGAATATCGTGTTCAGGTATAGAGTTTTCATCTACTTTTGTAATATCTCCTTCAGGTATATCATTAAAATTTTGTGCATAAACTTTTTTGGCATCATCATCCCATTCATTTGAATAGATGCATTTTGCTCCGAACGATTCTAAAGCAAGTCTAAATCCTCCAAGTCCGGCAAACAAATCTATAAAAGTTAGTCCTTTTAATTTTTTGCCTTTTACTTTAATCATGAAATACCTCAACCTATGAAGTTGATTTTATCACTCTGCACTATAAAAGTAAAGTTATAAACATTTGTAAGGCTTATACAAATATTAAGTTAAAAATGAAATTATCAAAAGTCTAGATGAAGTTTTAGTAAATATTGAAGATTTAACTATTAATTATACTAGATTCTTACCAAATGAAGATATTATTATTAAAATCGTAGTAAAAAAATAGAGGCGTAATGCCTCTACCAGTTTATAAATATCTGGAAGTATGAAAAAGATTTTATAATTATATTAAACACGTTTTAATTAAAAAGTGCTATACCCAACTGGCTAATATTTATTATTTTAGTAAAAATAATAAATAAGTTTTCTAGTACTAATGATATGAGGTGTTTATTGTTTTTTATATCCTTTTTCCATCTTTTTAAGTTTAAATTGCAATTTTATACCAAAGAATTTAATTATCAAATATACTTTAAAATTTGAGTATTGCTTTTTAATAGAAAAGAATTTTTCTACAAAATCAAATGTATGAGAAAGATTTCTGTTAAATCTTTTTAAACTTTTATCGTAGAAAATTGTTTCTTTGAATAATTCTTCACTTGTAATATCAACAGAATAGTGCGAAATATCAGATTTTACAGAATTTATGTAATAAATATCTTCTTCTGATTTGTTTTTAGTATCTTTGTACCAAGGTAGATGTCTTAATTGGTAAGGATAATCAATTCTTATTGCACTATAAAAATCTTTTGATGCAAAATCTTCACAAGGTCTGTAAAGTGCGAAAGTTGTGTCTATATCTGCATCATAAATTTTGATTTTATTGTTTTTGTATTTGTAAAAACAGTAGTAGTCGTAGAATTGTGCTTCCCATACTTGAATAAATTCTTTTTGAATATTAACATCAGGAATATCGTCGTATTTTAAACTGAACCCAACTTTTGTAAATTTAGGATTTTTATTTAAAACCTCATAAAAGATTTCTATAAAATCATCAGGGCAAGCTTCTACAGGTAATACGTCTGAATCTGTTACGACATAATATTGATTTTTTATAACTTCATCAAACTTGCCACATTTCCAAAAAGCCATGTGTCCGTAATTCTCTCCTAGATAATGAACTTCGTAGTTGATTGATTTGTAATAATCTAATAAAGGTGGATAAGTAGATTTATTATCTAGGATGTGGAGATTTGTATATCCTTTGTTTTCAAGAGCTTCCACAAGGCGTTTTAAGTATTCCAATCTGTTGTAGCTAATTATATAAATCGGAAAATTTTTAAAATCTGGTTTTTCAACCGTTGATTTATTTTGTTCAAATCTTTCAAAAATTTTTTTTAAAAACATTTATTGCCCCTTGAAAATAAACTTTAATCTACTCTAAAAATTAGTTCTAACTTAACTGTAATCTCAATTTTAACACAAATAAAATAACAGTTAAACTCCAATTTGTTAATAAATTTGTTATATGTTTTATTGGTGCAATTAAGTAAAAATAAATAGGTAATAAAATGTTTAAATAAAAGTTTTATTGTTATATAATGTTTTCGCTATGTACGAAAATTTATTTAAGGCTTTGGCGAAGTCTAAGTTTAGAAGTCGTTTTAAGTTGAGTCAAAAGGATTTGGATTATATTTCTCAAAAAGGTTTAGAGGTCATACGTTCGCACGCTGTCGATTTTATTTCAAAGCGTCTTGCTCCTGCTGAAATCAAAAATGATGGTAAGCAAACTCCTATGAAAGGTCATCCTGTTTTTATTGCTCAACACGCTACTGCAACTTGTTGCCGTGGTTGTCTTGAAAAATGGCACAAAATTAATAAAGGTCATCCCCTAACTTCTGAAGAACAAGACTATGTCGTAAATGTAATAATGGAGTGGATAAATCGTCAATGAAAGATTTTAAAACAAATGTAATGCGTATCCTTGATAAAGCTAAAGTATCTTACAATCATTATTCCTATGCTGATACCGGTGCAATTAGCGGTGCTGATGTAGCAAAAGTCTTAAACCAAGACCCCAACAGAGTTTTTAAAACTCTTGTTACTGTCGCTAAATCTGGTAATCACTATGTTTTCCTTGTTCCAGTTGAAAAAGAACTTAATTTGAAAAAGGCAGCAATTTCTGTTAATGAAAAATCTGTCGAAATGCTTAAAAGTAAAGAGCTTTTGCCACTTACAGGTTACATCCATGGTGGGTGTTCTCCTATTGGTATGAAGAAATTTTTTAAAACAGTAATAGATTCATCTGCTCAAAACTTTGATATGATTGTTTTTAGTGCCGGTAAAATAGGGTATCAAGTTGAGCTTTCTCTTGATGATTTAAGTAAAGTTATTGATTTTGATTTAGAAAATATCGCAAATGAGGATTTGTAACAAATTGTAAATATCAATTTGAAATCTCTGAAACTCAATTATAATCACTATATGATATGATATGATATGATATGAGGCTTACTGTGTCTGTGTTTGGCAATTTTTGTTTTTTTAAACCCTTTATCTAAATATATTTAGCGTGTATGGAAGGAATTAAATTGAATATAAATAATAATTGTAGTGCAAAATTTTCACAACCAAATTTTAAGGCGAGGCTAAAAGAAAATGAACTTGTAAATCAACTTTATAAATATGTTGATAAAGACGATAAAGAAGCTTTTGATAAAGCTTTGAGAACTTTTTCTCATGTTGCTACAAATGATGTTGTAGAGTTGAGAAAAACCAAAGAAGATAATACTGAGGTTTATTCTTTAGTAAATACAAAGGATGATAAGAAAAAATTGCTAGTATGTAGAATGTTTCCTACTGCAAAATGTGAAGATGATGGACCTGAAGAATATAGGGTTGAACATTCGAGGTTAGGATATGTTAGAGAAGCTTTGGTGGATACATTAAAAGAAGCTTCTAATAAGTGTTCAGATGCTTTTCATTCCTTATTTGGTGATAAAAGTGATTATGGAAATAGATTACCAAAATACTTTATATAATTAATAAAGTTATTAAAATTTGTAAAAATTATTTATCTCTGAGGCAATTTTACACATTCAGTTAACTTACTGAACGTGTAAAATGTGTGTGTAGGAGAATAATAAGTTATGAATATCAATGCAAATGTTGCTCAACCAAGTTTTAAAGCAAGATTAGTAGAAAATGAACACGTTACAAATTTGCGTAAAACAATGACTCCTGAGCAAACAGCTAATTTTAATAAGGCTCTTGATAATATTTCAAAGGTTGCACCAAATGATGTTCTTGAAATTTCACAAACTTTTGTTCACCCAAAACGTGGTCCTCAATATGCTTTGACAAACATTACAAACGGAAAAGTTCAAACAGTTGGTAAATTATTTCCAGCTATGATTACAGAAGTTTTAAACCAAGCCTCTGTTAAAGATTCTCAAATGTATACTTGTTTTTTCAATAGTGATGCAGAAAATGCAAAACTTGATATAAAAGCATAATAAAAGTTTTTAATTAAAAGAGGTTAGAAATAACCTCTTTTTTTACGCTCGTTTTAAAATTATTGATGTGTTAATACCGCCAAAGGCAAAATTATTTGTCATAATATATTCGGTATCAATTCTTCGTCCATCATCTACGATATAATCTAGTTCACCGCAATTTTCGTCAATGTTTTTCAAATTTAGCGTTGGTGCAAACCAATTATTGTTCATCATTTCTATACTTAAAATCGTTTCTATTGCTCCACAAGCTCCTAGAGTATGCCCTGTATAGCTTTTTATTGAGCTAACTGGTATAGGTTTTCCAAAAGCTTCTTTTGTCGCATTTGATTCTGCAATGTCACCTTGAATTGTTGCTGTGCCGTGAGCATTAACGTATCCGATTTCATCTTTATTAATCTCAGCATTATTTATAGCCTGAAGCATAACTTCTTTCATCATATCTTTATTTGGATTTGTGATATGAGTTCCGTCTGTATTTGTAGCAAATCCAGCAATTTCTGCATAAATTTTTGCACCACGATTTTTAGCGTGTTCGTATTCTTCTAAAATTATTGTGCCAGCACCCTCGCCGACAACAAGTCCATCCCTATCTTTATCAAAAGGTGATGGAGTTAAATTTGGAGTATCATTTTTTGAACTTGTTGCATAAAGTGTGTCAAAAACTCCAATTTGTGTTGGGTGAATTTCTTCTGCTCCGCCAGCTATCATAACTGTTTGATAACCATTTTTTATAGCTTCGTAAGCATATCCAATACCCATTGAGCCAGATGTACAAGCCGTTGATGAATTTATAAGGCGTCCGTGAGTTTTGAAATATAGAGAAATATTTACTGCGGTTGTTTGAGGCATCATTTTTATATATGAGCCTGAATTAAGGTTTTTAACCTTATTTTCAACACACATTGAATAAAAATCTAAGATTGCATCAAGTGATCCTGATGACGAACCGTAGCTCACACCAGTTTGTCCATTTGTAATTATTTCATTGTTTAATAATCCTGCGTCAGCTAAAGCTTCTTCTGCGGTAGTAACAGCCATTATTGCAACAGAACCCATTGTTCTTTTTATCTTTCTATCAAAATGTTCAGGAGCTTCAAAACCCTCTACTGTTGAAACCAATCTTGTATTTAAGTTCTCGTATTTATCCAGGAGTTCCCAGTATTTTATGCAATTTTTATAAGTTTTTAATCTCTCAAATGCCGTTGAAACTTTTGAACCTAGTGGCGAAGCTATTCCCATTCCTGTAATGACAACTCTTTTCATTAGATATATAATCCCCCATTTACAGAAATAACTTGACCTGTTATATATCCAGCATCCTCGCTCAACAAGTAATTAACCAAGCTAGCGACTTCTTTTGGTGAACCTTTTCTTCTTAGTGGAACTTGTTTTACTATTTCTTCTGGAATGTTTTCTGTCATTTCAGTATCAATAATTCCAGCTGCAACGCAGTTTGCGGTAATGTTTCTTTTAGCAACTTCTCTTGAAAAAGCTTTTGTTGCACCAATTAAGCCAGCTTTTGATGCACTATAATTAACTTGTCCTCTATTTCCTGTCAAACCTGAAATTGATGACATTGTAACAACTCTACCTTTTCTAGCTTGAATTAATGGCATACTAAGAGGTTTTAAAACGTTATAAAATCCATCTAGATTAGTTTTTAAAACGTCATCCCATTCTTCATCTTCCATCGCTGGAAATGGGTTATCTTTTGCAATACCAGCGTTTAAAACTATTCCGTAATAAATACCGTTTTTCTCTACATCCTCAAGTAAAACTTTTTTAGATTCTTCTCTGTTTTTAACATCAAAAGCAATACATCTACAATTTACGCCTTTATTTAAAATTTCTTGTTTTAAATCTTCAAGTTTTTCAATATTTTTTGAACAATGTAAAACGATGTTGTAGCCATTATCTGAAAGGTATTCAGCTATAGCTTTTCCTATTCCACGGCTAGAACCTGTTATTAAAACGTCTTTATTATTTTTCTCCATTAATTCCTATAAACTCCATATTCTTATCATCATCGCTTTGATAAACATTTATTGTTGCACTTGCGACTTCTTCTTCTAATTTATCATAAATAAAACAATCAAAGGCAGAAATTTCATTATCATAATAAGCTTCAACAGCTTTTACTGTATAAGTTTCTCCCTCTTTGAACAAGTCTATTGAATTATTATATAGTCGACTGCCTAATAAAAATCCAATTCTTGGTGTTTCTTCTTCTTTTGCGTAAAAAGCGTAGCAACCAATAGTTTGAGCCATAAATTCAATTCCGCAAATTGATGGTATGCCTTTCAAGGTTTTATCATAAAACATTTTTTTATCGTCTACGTGAAAATAAGTTGTTATATATTTATTTTCTAAATCAACTTTTATAATATCATCCAATAAAATCATTGGTTTTTTGTGTGGTAAAACTTTTGATAAATCAGTCATTTTTACCTCTCATAATCATAACTGCATTAGTTCCGCCAAATCCAAAACTTAGACACATGCAAGTATTTAATCTTTCAACTTGTGTATTTTTAGGTACAAGTTTTATTTTTGGCAAATTTTCATCAAATTCTCCATCAAAAATATGTGGATAAATCTTTTTATTATTATTTTCTAATAATTTACAACATAGAGCTGTTTCAATGCTTGCTGCGGCACCTAAACAATGACCTGTAAGAGGTTTTGTTGAGCTAACAAAGGTTTTCTCTTTAAACACGTTATCAATAGCAGTTGCTTCCATTAAATCATTTGCAACTGTACCTGTGCCGTGAAGATTAATATAATCAATATCTTCAGGGTTTAATTTTGCATCCTGTAGGGCTTGTTTTATTGCAATAATTTCTTCTTTTGCTTCAGGGTCAGGTGTTGTATTGTGGTAAATATCTGTGTTTTCACCTATTCCTGAAATCTCTATTTTACCTTTTTCGTTTGATACAACAAATACTGAAACCGCTTCTCCAATATTGATCCCATCTCTGTTTTTGCTCATTGGATTAGTTGCTTTTTCTGTCAAAACGCCAAGTGAGTCAAATCCGAAAATAGGAACTTTCGCTATTGCATCTACGCCTACTACGATTACTGCTTTTGAAAAATTTGAGTTAAGTAATTCTCTTGCTATTGAGAAGGCTTTTATTCCAGAAGAACACGCTGTTGAAATTGATGAAAAATAATTGTTTAAGCCGTAGTATTCTTTTAAAAATACTGCAGGGTTTCCAAGTTCAGAGTGTTCTATATTTTTACTTTTTTCGTATTCTTCAACGCCTGAATTTGTTGTTGCAACTACAACTCCAACATTATCTTTTCCATATTTTTCAATATATTTTTCAAGTTGCAAATTCTTACAACAAGTCAAAATTAATTGATTACATCTAAGATTAAATCTTTCATTTTCGATTTTTTCTAGAGGTGTATTAATCTTTCCTATGCGAACTTTTTTATTTTTTATTATATTTTCTGATATTTCAAATCTTGTATTTTCGCCATTAATCGCATTAATGAATATTTCATCAATGTTTGAACCTAAATTGCAAATAGCGTTATAATTAATTATCTCCATAGTCGTTGAGTTTATTATATAATAAATTTATGGAAAATTCAGGCGAAAAATATTTTTACATACAAAATTTTAAATATACTCAAAATGGTGATATAGATATTTCTTTTCTTCCAATGATGGTAAGACGTAGACTTAGCCCTATTGATAAATATGCTATTTATACACTTTCAGAATTTAAAGATGTAAAAATCGATGAATTAGTATATTCTTCTCGCTATGGCGAATTAGAAAGACTTTTTAAAATAATTGACCAATATCTAGAGGATAATGAGGTTTCGCCAAATTTATTCTCAAGTTCAGTTCACAATTATTTGGTTGGATTATTTTCTCAAATAAACAATCTTACAACTTCTTATACTTCAATTTCTGCAGAAAATAATTCTTTTTCAATGGGATTATTAAAATCTATTCTATCTGATAAAACAAATTCTCTTTACTGTTATGTTGATAAAGAAAATGAAAAAATCAATTCTGTTTCTTGCCTTATTTCAAAAACTTCTGGAAATATTAAATGTAGATTAAAAAGAGAAAAAGTTTCTGACAATCAAAATGAATTTGTTAATTTTATAGATTTTTTAAACGGTAAATTAAATAAAGTTGATTTTGGTTGTTATTCTATTGAAAGGGTAAATTAATGAAATTTATCCGTTCGCTTATATGTGTTTTTATATTATTTATTTTTGCTATCTTTGCGTTTGTTTTAAATACATTTGTACTTCCTATTGCAAAAATGTTTTTTGATGAAATTGAATACAAATATTTTTCTTCTGATGTTATACATTTTTTGTGGGGAAAAATACTTTTAAATTTACTTAAGTATAGTGGTTTGACAAATTATAATATAAAAAATTATGTGGAATTAAAATCGATAAAAAATAAAGTTATAGTGGCAACTCATCCGAGCTTTATTGATATTGTTATTCTAATTGGTCTTATTCCTAGAACAACTTGTTTTGTAAAGCAAGAACTTACTAAAAATCCTCTTCTTTCAAATATTATCAAAAGTATTTTTATCTCAAATGATGTTGAAATTGAAGAACTTAAAAAAGAATCAAAAACTATGTTAGATTTGGGATTTAATGTGGTTATTTTTCCATCAGGAACAAGACATAGAAACGGAGAACATCCAAAACTTAAAAAAGGTGCATCTTTAATTGCAATTAATTCTCATAAAAATATCGTTCCTGTAAAAATGTATTCTGAGGGTGAATTTATGTTCATACATAAACCGATTTATGATGTGGATAAAAAACGAGTAGAATTTTATGTTGAAAAACTCGATGAAATAGATGTCACACCATTTTTAGAGATGGATGATATTGAATCTAAAAAAGCGTTAACAAAGGAAATTACAAATTCTTTGTATAATTAAAGTCTTTATTATATAATACTCTTATGAACGAATTAGAAAACGAATTAAAAAATCTTATTATAGATACTTTGGAATTAGAAGAGATAACACCAGACGATATTAAAGATGAAGAACCCTTGTTTATTGATGGCTTGGGTTTAGATTCTATTGATGCTTTAGAGCTTGGTATGGCTTTAAAGAAAAAATATAATCTTTCAATGGGTACAAACAAGGAAGAAAATAAAAAACATTTTTATTCTATAAAGACTTTGGCAGAATTTGTGAGAGGTCAAATCAATGGCTAAATATACAAAAGAAGAAATTTTAAATGAACTAAAATCTATTTTGGTAGACGAATTTGAACTACCAGAAGAAAAAGTTACTTTAGAAGCTACTTTGTTTGAAGATTTGGACTTGGATAGTATTGATGCTGTTGATATTGCAGTTAGATTGCAAAAATTCACTAACAAAAAAATCTCTCCAGAAGATTTTAAACAAATCAGAACTGTTTCTGATGTTGTTGATGCTATTTATGAGTTATTAAATGAATAAAATAAAGTTTCTTTTTCCAATATTTATAATGTTATTAGTGATTTTAATTTTTCACTATACAAATTGGATTGTAGCAAAATATTATCCTGTAATAGTCAATTTTATGCTATTTTGTATATTTTGGGGTTCAACATTTAAGGAAGAAACTATTATTCAAAAAATGGCAAAACTAATGGAGCCTGATATTAAACCAAAAGCTCTTGAATATACTAGAAATCTAACTTATATTTGGTCAATTTTTATGTTTGTAAATTTTTTAGTTTCTTTAGTTACTGTTTTTATGAGTGAAAAGATTTGGGCTGTATATAATGGATTTTTATCTTATATTCTCGTAGGCTTGTTTTTTATAATAGAATATATAGTAAGAATTAATTTTAAGAAGAAGTATGACTGCTAAGTTTTTAAAATATTTTTATACAAAAGATTTTGATGAAAAGGTTATTTTAAAAAAAAATGACCACTTATATACGATTGCTGAATTAAAATCTTTTATTTCTAAAAAAATAGATTTTTTAAATTCAATTAAGGATAAAAATATTATTCTTTCAACAGAAGATAATTTTGAGTTTTTTATAAATTTTATGGCTTGTGTTTTTTTAAATAAAGAAATTACACTTGTAAATGATAGCAAAAAAATTAATGCATTAGGTTATTTTGTTTTGAATTCTCAAATTGGTAAAAATTCTTCATTGCCTTTTAATGAAATTGATACAAATAATGTCATTATAAATCTGTTTACATCAGGTTCTAGCGGTGATAACAAATGTATTAAAAAATCTCTTGAAAACTTAATTCAAGAAGCAACGGATTTATATAATGAAGTGGATTTAAAAAACTCTAAAACAGTTATTTCGACAACAACTTTTAACCATTTATTTGGATTGACTTTTTATTTTATGCTCCCTTTAAATAGTGGATTGTGTATTGATTTAGAAAGAATTAATTATCCTGAAGATATAAAAGGCGAAAACCTTTTGCTTGTTACGACTCCGTCTTTTTTAGAAAAAATGAATAAGTATTCAGCAAATCCAAAAATAAAACTTGAAAAAATAATTACGGCAGGTGCAAAATTAAAAGATGATGAATTTAATTATGCATTAGAGATTTCAAATAGTGTTACTGAAATATATGGTAGTACTGAATCTGGTGTTATTGCACATAGAGAAAATCCTATCGATAATCTAAAATTGTTTAATAATGTAGAAATAGTTTATGGCGAAGATATTTTTATTAATACAAATTATTCTATAGAAACTTCTCAAAAATCAGGTGATATAATAAAACCTCTTGAGGATAGAAAAATATTGCTTTGTGGTCGTGCAGATAGAATTTTAAAAGTTTATGAAAAAAGAATTTCTGCTGAAGAAATTGAAAAGAAATTAGAGGGAAATCTTTTTGTAAAAGAGGCTTATTGTTTTAATTATGAAAGCAAAATCGCAACTTTAATATCTTTATCAAATGATGGTTTTGATTTTGTATTAAATAATGGTATTCTTGCTTTGAAGAAATCTTTAAAGCTTTATTTGAAAGACTTTTTTGAAATTGTTCCTCAAAAATTTAAGTTTATCGATGAACTTCCAAAAAATCAAAGAGGTAAAATTGATAGAGAAAAAATCTCAGAACTTTTTAATATAAATATGTCTTTGCCTTTGATTATAAAAAGAGATATAAAAGATGATTTTGCTGATTTTAAACTTTATTTTTATAAGCATTGTGATTTCTTCAAAGGTCATTTTGACGGATTTCCAATTCTTGCCGGTGTAGTTCAACTCTTATTCGCATCAAAATTGGCTCAAAATACTTTTAATATAGATTGTTCTGTTGGACAAATTAAAAGAATAAAGTTTAAAAATGTGATTAGACCTGATGAAATTATAAATTTAAAGTTTGAAAAAGTTAAAGATAATTTTGTATTTACGTATTATAATGGAGAAAAGATTTTCTCTTCAGGAGTATTACCAACTACAAACATATTTAAGGGATAGCTGTGATAAAATCAACAACTACAATTACAATTCCATTTAATGACTTAGATCCAATGAATATTGTTTGGCATGGAAACTATGTCAAATACTTAGAGCAAGCTCGTTGTGAGTTATTCAAAAATTTAAATTATACTTATATGGATATGTACAAGGATAATTACATGTATCCTGTTGCTAAAATGGATTTGAAGTTTATAAAGCCAGCTACTTTTAATCAAAAAATTGAAGTGGAATGTACTTTAGAAGAAGTTGAACCAGCGATAATTATTTCTTACGTGATAAAAGATGTTGAAACAGGTGAGAAAATTTTTAAGGCTAAATCAACCCAAATAGCTGTTTTAGCAGATTCAAAAGAATCTGTTTATAATGCTCCAAAAAATTTGATTAAAAGAATAGAGGAATATAAAAATGTTTAGAAAGATAGTTTATGTTGTATTTTTAGTATTTTTTGTTCCTCAAGTTTGTTTTGCAGATGTTTTTAATTCTCCAAGAAATTTGGAATATATTGTTCAAAAAATGCCAGTATTTTCAAATGTGGATTGTAATTTTAAACAAGAAAAGAAGATGCCAAATAATGTTGTACTAAATTCTTCAGGCGAATTTCTTTTTGATAAGACAAATGGTGTGACTTTTAAAACGACTTATCCAATACAAGCTATAAATGCTTATTCTCCTAGAGAGTATAATCAAATTAATGAAATTATTAATGCTATTGCAAATCGTAAATACTCAAAGCTTGAAAATCAATTTAATTTCTATTACCTAGATACAAATCCTTGGCAATTTGCAATGAAGCCAAAGGTAAATTCTCAAGCTTCTAAATATTTGAAATATGTAGAAATTATTGGTAAAAAACGTATTTCTAAAATGATTGTGACAACTACAAATTCGGTAAAAACAACTATTTGGTTCTATGAAAAAGATTAAATTAATATCAATAATAATATTTATACTTGCGACACTTCTTTTAGCTGTATTTTCTCTCTCAAATATAAAAGAAGTTAAAATGGATTTGATAAGTGGATTTTTATCAAATGCTACAGAAAAAAATAGAGATGTGATTAAATTATCAAAGCTTGCATCAAACAAGATGCACGTTATTTTTGAAACGACTGATTACTATGATAATGAAGATTTGAGAGATGAATTTTTATCTTCTTTGGATACAAATGTTTTTTCTGTTGAAAACAAGGAGTTTTTAAATATTCTTGATTTATACAAAAATAATCCGCATAACTTTTTGACAGAACATAAAAGAACTCTATTAAAAAATAAAGATTATCAAAAACTTGATAGAGAAAGCTTGCAGGATTTGTATAATCCTATCGGTATAATGCTTGAAACTCCTGATAAAGATCCATATTTATTTCTAACAGATTATCTAAAATCTTTTGATGGCATAAGATTTACATCATCAAGTAATGTCATAAATTATAATAACAAGTATTATTCTGAATTAACTTTAGCTCTAAATGATGATATTTCATATTTAAAAGGCTTGGAGAAATTAAGAAGTCAGCTGGTATCTGGGGATGTGAATATTTATTTTTCAGGTCCTTTAATGCATACGTATTTAACAAGTTCAAAATCAGTTGTTGAAATAAATACAATATGTGTTATCTCTTTGATAGCTCTTGTTTTATTATGCAAATTCTATTTCAAATCCTTAAAAATATTTATCCCAATAGGTTTGAGCATATTTTTCGGAATTGGTTTTGGATATTTAGTTACAAATTTAGTTTTTGATTCAATAAATGTCTTAACGTTCGTATTTTCAACGACTTTGATAGGTATAAGTTTGGATTATTCTCTGCATTATTACCTAACTGAAAGAAAAAAATCTTTTTATAAAAGTCTTACTATTTCAATGTTAACGACTGTATTTGCATTTTTGACCTTGTTGTTTACAGGTGTTGAAGTTCTAAAAGAAATTGCCATATTTACAGGCATGGGGCTTGTTGGTGTTTATCTTTTTGTAGTTTTGATTTTACCTTTGCTTAATTTTAATATCAAAAAAGGTGAAGAAATTAAAATTCCTGATTTGAGCAATTTTAAAACATATATCCTGATTATTATTGGCTTAACTTTCTTGTCAGGACTTTGCAGATTGAATTTTAACGATGATATAAAAGCTCTTTATGTTCCGCCAAAATCTCTTTTAAAAGCGGAAGCTTTATATAAAAATGTTTATGAAACAAAGGATAAATCTTTTATTGTCGTTAGAGGTAAAACTTTTAATGAGCTTATAAAAAATGAGGAACAAATTACAAAAAGATTAGAACAAGAAAATGTTCCGTATGTTTCAATGACAAAAATTGTTCCGTCAGTAGAAAAACAAAAAGAAAATCAAATGCTGATAAAACAACTATATTTAGAAAATTTGGATGGATATGCAAATTTCTTGGATAAAGCCACTATTTCAAAATTAAAAAATTCTTTTAGTAGCGATAAGTTAGCTGATTTGGATTTGGTTTCTTATCCTTATTTGAGAAATTTCTTGCTGGATGATAACACTTCTTTTATTGTTATTCCTGCTGAATATATGCTTGAAGAAGAGTTTAATCAAATCATTGTGTCAAAAGATATTTCAATGATTGTAAAAGATTGCAGAAAACATTGTCAGTATATTTTACCGATTATACTTTTGGTTTTAGTCGGTCTACTACTTAGTATTTATGGCTATGCAAAAGCTAGAAAAATTATTCTTGCTCCATTTTTAGGCATAATTTTCTCTGTCGGAATTTTGTCTTTGTTCGGTTTTAGTATGAATATTTTTAGCATATTAGCTCTATTTTTAATTTTAGGCTTTAGCTTGGATTATTCTATTTTTAGAGCAAGTGGCGATACAAATTCAAAGAATGCCGTATTTATTTCTTGTATATCTACTGTTTTCTCATTCTTTTTACTTTCTCTAACAAGTTTTACATTGATTAGTTCTATGGGAAAAGTCTTGTGTATAGGTATTTTGACTTCTTATATTTTGAGTTTAGCATTGTTACCTGAAAAGGATGAGGTTTAGTTATGAAGTATGAAAGAAAAAATAGAAAACATAATACGGTTAAAACTTTGACAGAAGCTCAAAAAATAGCTTTTGCTCCGCTTACTTTTCAAACTGTTTCTGCAATGCTAAAGTTTGGGATTTTAGAAATCTTGGCTGATAAAGAATGTAGTATAAATGAAATTGTAGAGGTGACAAAACTTTCTGATTATGCAATTCAAGTTATGATGGAAGTTGCTGAGGTGTCAGAACTTGTTCAAAAAACTGATGAAAACAAATACTTTGCAA
Organism: Cyanobacteria bacterium UBA791; assembly: GCA_002297005.1. Taxonomy (GTDB): domain Bacteria; phylum Cyanobacteriota; class Vampirovibrionia; order Gastranaerophilales; family Gastranaerophilaceae; genus UBA791. Next base: position 44,390 of record DBIX01000070.1, read on the forward strand.
CACAACTTGGAAAAGTGTTCTTGTATGATAAAATGACAAGAATTAACTTTAATTTTGTCAATGACGTTTGTTATCTTGGTGCAAGTGAATTGACAAATTCTTTAAAAAATGCTAAACCTGAAGGGCTGAATAAATTTATTAAAAAATCAGATACTATTTATCCGCTTTTACCGACTTTACCTGAAGATATGAAAAAAAGTTGGTACGAGTTTGATAATTTTTATTCTGATAATTGTTTTGAAGAAATTTATGAAATTATTAAAAATAATAATCCAGCTGAATACTTTGATATTGGAGGCAATACAGGTAAGTTTGAAAGAGTTTGCTTAAAAAATAATTCAAAAGTTACAATGCTTGATTTGAAAGAAAACATCGAAACAGTTAAAAATGAACCTGAATTGAAAGGTTGTAATTTTATTGCGGTCGATGTTTTAAAGGATAAAACTTTACCAAAAATGAATGGTTCAGTACTTATGAGCCAATTTTTGGATTGTTTTTCAAAAGAACAAATCGTTAGCATTCTAGAAAAAGTTAAGGCTTCAAGCTCTGTCGGTACAAAGATTTATATCTTAGAACCATTTATTGATAATCAAGTTTTTGATGGTGCAAAATATGCACTTGTGCATACATCCTTGTATTTTACTTGTATGGCAAATGGTAATAGTAAAATGTATTCATTAGAAGATATGAAGAGCTTTGTTGAAAAGGCTGGATTAAAAATTTCTAAAATACATAATAATATTGGTCGACACGATTATACTTTGCTGGAGTGTGAAAAATAATGTCTGAATGGTTTGAACAAAAAGAAGAATCAGCAGGCGTAAAAAGATTACTTTTGTCGTGGTGGCTTTACAAAACCTTTGGTGTTATTCCCCTTAGAATAATTGCTTTTTTTGTTGTTTTGTTTGGGTATGTTGGAATGAAAGACCAAAAACAGTCTTTAAATGCTTATTTTACTGCACTTTTTAACTATACGAATAATAAAACTTTTAACCCATCTTTTTTTAACAACTTTAGACTTCTTTTAAATTATGCAAATTCTCTGGTGGATAAGATTCAGGGGTTTTCAGGTAATTATAAAAATATTGAATTTGAAAATGATGATTTAAAACAAGAAATATCTAGTCTGCTTAAAAATAAACACGGTATATTTTTTATAACAAATCACATTGGAAACGTTGAATTGATGCGAGTTCTATTGCTTGCTGACGTTATGGAAGAAAAACCTAGGGTAAATATTTTCTTACAAAAAAATCATTGTGAAATTTTTAATACATTTTTAGAAAAAATTTCTGTAAAAACAAATATTGAAATTTATCCAGTAGAAGATATTGATTTAGAAACTTCAGTAGAAGTGGAAGAAAAACTGAAAAACGGCGAAGTCGTATTTATGGCTGGGGATAGACTTTCTGCTAAGAATGTAGAAACTTTTTATGAAGAAAAAGTTCTTGATAGCGATGTAAAATTACCAGTTGGGGTACTAAAGTTTGCTCAAATTCTAGGTTCTGAAATTTACTTTGTAACTTGTGCCAAGAATAAGGCAGAATATGAAATTTGTGCAAAGAGATTTGAAAAAGAAAATTCTAAAACAGATACAATACAAAAACTGCAAAAAGAATATGCATCCTTTTTGCAGTCTAGTATTTTAAAATATCCGTATCAGTTCTACCATTTCTCAAAATTCTTTGAGTAAATTATTTATTCTTCTTAGCTTCTTTTCTTTTTTGTTTTTCTAATTTTTTCATTTGTTTTTTGTGTTTTTTATCTGTCATTTTACACTTTTTTAGAAGCTTATCGTAATAGGCTTGTTTTTCTGTTGGGTCTTTAATATTTTCAGCTTCTTTTAATCCATTTTCAAAAATGATTTTCTTTTCGTACCAACCTCTATTTTTCATTTTTGTTGTTGCGTGGCAAATCATTGGAATACCAATAGGTGCAGTTAGCAGTAAATCTGTTAGTACAATACCAACTGATAGTTCGGCAATATCTTTACCTTTGCTTGGAAAATTTCTTGGATTTTGGTATTTGTGTGGTACATATTCTTCCCAAACAGGAGCTTTTACTTCTGTTGGCTGAATTTCATTTATTGCAAGTGCAGTCGAGTTTGAGCTTAAAAAACTCAATAAAATTAGTAATGATATAATCTTTTTCATATTCCGAGAGTCCCTTTTTCTATGCTGTTGTTTCCATTTCTTTTTTAGCTTTGTTCATAGGATTCCATTCATCTTCAAGATGATTTTTAATCAAGTTCTTATAAAAATTTTCTTTATAATCCAATAATTCTAATTGCTTTTTCAATTCTTCCATTTGTTCAAGTGCTTTTGTTTTTGTATCTAAAATGATTTGATAGCGTTCTTTTATAGTAGAATCGCCTACGATACATAAGTCGATATATCGTTTAATATCCTTGTTTTGCGTTCCAACTGAACGTAAACATTTAACTATTCTTACCCAGTCTAAATCGTTTTCAGAAAATCTTCTGATATTATTATTATCTCTTTGTAAAAATGGGAAAAATCCGCTTTTTGCCCAAAATCTAAGAGTGTGTTCTGAAACTTCCATTTTGTCTGCAACTTCTTTTATTGTATACATAATTTCTCTCCAAGCTAGTAATTGATTACTATTATACTTGATAAATAATTTTTAACAAATGTAAATTTTAGGGTTGACTGATAGCTACTCTCAAGTTGTAAAATCTTTACTATAGATTTTAATAAATTATGGAGCAGGTATGAAAAACAAAATTTTAGTTTCAATATTATCATTATTAATTATAGGAGTAACAAGTATGGCAAATGCACAAGAACAAACTTATTCAGACGTATTTAAAAAGGTTAATTCACCAAAAGATGTGAAAAAACTTTCTGTTGAAGAAATGAATATTTTATCAGGCGATATTAGAAAAGCTATTATTAACAAAGTAGATACTATTGGCGGTCACTTAGGACCAGATTTAGGTATTGTGGAAGCAACTATTGCAATGCATTATGTATTCAATTCTCCAAAAGATAAATTTGTATTTGACGTATCACACCAAATTTATCCACACAAAATTTTAACAGGCAGAAAAGATGCCTTTGTAAATCCATTAAAACATCCTGAAATTTCAGGTTATTCAAATCCAAACGAAAGCGAACATGATAATTTTATCTTAGGTCACACTTCAACTTCACTTAGTCTTTCAACAGGTATGGCAAAAGCTAGAGATTTGAAAGGTGAAAAATACAACGTTGTTGCTCTAATTGGTGATGGCTCTCTATCTGGTGGCGAAGCTCTTGAGGGCTTGAGTAATGCTGCAGTTTTAAATTCTAATATGATTATTATTGTGAATGATAATGTTATGTCTATCGCTCCTGTTGAGGGTGGTATATATAACAGTTTAAAAGCTTTAAGAGAATCAAATGGCGAAGCTAAAGATAATATCTTCAAATCTATGGGATTTGATTACTATTATCTAGAAGATGGTAACAACGTAGAAAAACTTATCAAATTATTTGAAAAAGTTAAAGATACAGACAAACCAACAGTCGTTCATATTCATACTTTAAAAGGTAAAGGTTATGAACCAGCTGTAGCTGATAAAGAAACTTACCATTGGCAAATGCCACAATTCGTTGAAAATTATGGAAAACCTCAACCAAAAGTTGAAACATTTACAAGTCTTACTAATGATTATTTAGTAGATAAAGTTAAAAAAGATAATAAACTTATGGTAGTTTCTGCTGCAACTCCTGGGGCAACTGGTTTGACTAAAGATGTAAGAGATAAACTTGGCAAAAACTATACAGATGTTCAAATTGCAGAGCAACACGCAGTAGGCTACGTTTCAGGTTTGGCTGCAAATGGTGCGAAACCAGTATTTGAAGTGTTGAGTTCATTTATCCAAAGAAGTTATGACCAACTTTCTCAAGATTTAGCTATCAACAATGCTCCAGCAACAATTCTAGTTTTCTGGGGTGGAATTTCACCTGCTGATGTAACTCACTTACAAGTATTTGATATTCCATTGATTAGCAATATTCCAAATATTGTTTATCTTGCACCAACAAATAAAGAAGAATATTTAGCTATGTTAGACTGGTCTGTTGAACAAAATAAATATCCAGTAGCAATCAGAGTTCCAATGACTGCTCCTGTTTCTATTGGTAAAGCCGATAAAACAGATTATGCCAAATTGAATAAATTTAAAATTGCTAATAAAGGTGAAAGAGTTGCAATAATTGGTGTTGGTAACTTCTATCAATTAGGTGAACAAGTTCAAGCTAAGTTGAAATCAGAACTTGGCATTAATGCAACATTAATTAATCCAGTATATTTAACAGGTCTTGATGAAAAAGCTTTAGATGATCTTAAAAAAGACCATACTCTTGTTATAACTCTTGAAGACGGAGTTTTAGATGGTGGTTATGGTGAAAAAGTCGCTAGATATTACGGCAATTCTGATATGAAAGTTCTTAATTTCGGTGCTAAAAAAGAATTTACAGACAGAGTTTCTATGGATAAATTGTTAAAACGTTATCACCTAACACCAGAACTTATAGTAGAAGATATTAAATCTAATTTATAAGGAGAAAACTTATGGAAAAAAGAATTTTAATCGCATATTTTTCTTGGTCAGGAAATACAAAACATATAGCAGAAGAAATTCAAGCTCGTGTTGGCGGTGATATGTTTGAAATTGATACTGCTGTTCCTTATCCAAGTGATTATAACGAAACTGCTTATGGCGTTGCTAAAAAACAACATGAAGAAAATATTTTACCTGAATTAAAAGATAATGGTGATGTATCAAATTATGACGTTGTTTTTGTTGGAACTCCAGCTTGGTGGTATACAATGGCTCCTGCAGTTAAGACATTTTTAACAGAAAATGATTTTAATGGTAAAACTATTATTCCATTTGTAACTCACGGTGGTGGCGGTGGCTACCATATTGCTGATGATATGACAAAGCTTGCAAAAGGTGCAGAGGTTGTTAAAAATCAATTAGTAGTTTATGGCAGAGGCAACTCTGGAACTGGACAAGAAATTGATAAATGGTTAGCTGAAATTAAATAACCTTATGTATTGAAAAGACGATATTTTTATATCGTCTTTTTGTTATAATGTTTTTGGGTTAATAATATGTTTAATTTATTTGATAGATTTAATAACTTGTTTAGAAAATACTGTTTTGATTTGTATTGTTGGAACAGAAGAAGAAAATTGCCTAAAAATTTTAAAATCATACCCCTAGGTAAATACTGTTTTCCAAGAGTTATTGCAACTATAAATAAATTAAAACCTACAAAGAAATTGGGCGAAAAATCTTGTCCTTTTGATTTGGGATTCTTCTATGATATAGATGAAATTATAAAATTAATTGATACAAAATTTTCTAATTTCTATGATGATTTAGAATTTAACAAAGAAAATCAATACGTGAATAAATCTATAAACGCTTGGTTTAATCACGAATACAGTCTTACACGAGATGAATTTATTGACCGTTATAACAAAAGAATTGAAAATTTGTTTAATTATTTTGCTGATAAATCTATCCATAAATTTATTTTGATAGCCAGTTTTGAAGAAATACCTAATGAGAGTTTTGAGAATTTAAAATCTTCATTAACAAAATATATGGATGAAAATGAGTTTAGTATTATTTTTGTTAACCAATCTCAGGTAAAAAATTCTTATAGTGCTAAAGATATATATGTAATTAATCAAAATCATAACGTTGAAAAGTTTGAATATATGAACAGAAAAAGTCGTTGGGCTATAGAATTAAGAAAAAGAAAAATAAAAGAAGCCAACGATATATATAGCGAAGTTACAGTAGAAATGCTAGATATAATTGAAAATTGCTTATTAAATAAATAAATATTTATTTGTGCTAATATTTTGTCGAGGGATATGAAATGGCAGTAAAAGAATTAACACATGGCAAACCTTTAAATCTTATTTTAGCTTTTATGTTTCCAATATTTATTGGTAACATTTTTCAGCAAATGTATAATTTGGCGGATGCCATTATTGTTGGTAGATACTTGGGAGTTCAAGCCCTTGCTGCTGTTGGTTGTACGGCATCACTTATATTCTTTGTTATAAGTTTTATTTTTGCGTCAACTCAAGGTTTTACAGTTGTTTTGGCTCAAAGATTTGGTGCTAGAGATTATGATATGGTGAGAAAATCTTTTACCACTTCATTTATGCTTTCAGGTGTATTGATGATTGTAATGACCTTACTATCAGCACCTTTTTCTTACCCTATGTTAAAATTGTTGAGAACTCCTTATGACATTATAGATATGGCAAATACGTATTTGTTTATTATGTTCTTGGGTATCTTTGCAACTGTTTTTTATAATTTGTCTTCAAATGTTATTAGAGCATTAGGCGATAGCAAAACTCCTCTATATTTTTTGATGTTTTCTTCTGTTTTAAATATTATTTTAGCTTTTTTATTTGTGACTAAGTTTAATATGGGAATCGCTGGTGCTGGCTGGGCAACTGTTACAGCACAACTCGTTGCAACTATTTTGTGTATGTCTTTTATGTTTTGGAAATATCCTATCTTGCATTTGAAAAAAGAAGACTGGGTTTTTGATAAAAAATTTGTGCTAGAACATTTGAGAATAGGTATTCCTATGGGATTTCAAATGTCTGTTTTGACTATTGGAATTATTGTTCTTCAATTTGTGTTGAATGGATTGGGTTCAATAGCCGTAGCTGGTTATACTTCTGCAATGAGAGTTGAACAAATATTTTCACAAGTTCTTGTTGCTCTTGGTGCAACTATGGCAACATATACGGCTCAAAACTTTGGGGCTGGTAAAGTTAGTAGAATTAAACAAGGTACAAAATGTGCCGTATCAATCGGTATTACAATTTGTGTGATAAGTTTTGTCTTATTATCTTTCTTCTCCGAACAATTTGTTTCAATATTTATGAGCGAAGCTAATGACGAAATTATATATCTTGGTTCAATGTATTTACACGTGATTATGATATTTATGATTTTCTTAGCTATATTGTTAATTTTCAGAAATATTCTTCAAGGAATGGGACAAGTTGTTGGTCCTTTGATGTCAGGTGTTGCTGAACTTGTCTTGAGAGGTGCTTCTGCCCTTATTCTTGGTCATTTCTTTGGCTTTTTAGGTATTTGTTTTGCTACGCCGGCTGCTTGGATTGGGGCTTCTATCGTTCTATTTTCAGGTTACAAAATTAGCCTTTTGAAAAGACTAAAAACTTTAAGAAAATAATGTTTTTGGTATAATTAACAAAAATAAATACGAAAAAGAATAGTAACTCATTAAAGGATTTTTATGGAGAAATTAGCAAAAGTTAGAAATATAAATATTGATATTATTAAATGTATTGCAGTATTTTTAGTTGTATCTGTACATTTTTGTTTGCATAACGGTTTTTACAATACTCCGATTTCTTGCCCAAGAATGTATGTTATGACAGCTTTAAGAACATTTTCTATGATGTGTGTTCCTTTATTCCTTTTGATTACTGGGTTTTTAATGTATAAGAAAGAATTTTCTACAAAATTTTATGTTGGATTAAAGAGAGTGCTTATTCCTTATACAATAATTTCTATATTTACTTTAATCGTTAGAATTTTGCTGACTCCTCACGGATTTTTTGACAAAATAAATTATATAAATGGGTTTATTGATTTTAACTTGATTGGATATGCTTGGTATGTGGATATATATTTAGGTTTGTTTTTATTAATTCCATTCATAAATAAAATGTTATCAAATAAAAAATTGGATACTGTACTTTTAGCTACTCTAGTGTTTCTTACAGTTCTTCCAACTATATGTTCAAATCCAACTTTGATTGTGAGCAAATGGATAGAAATTTGGCCAATAACTTATTATGTTATTGGTGTTTATATAGCAAAATATATTTCAAAAGCAAATATAAAAATTATTTTACCTCTTTTTGTATTTTTTATGACTTTATTTATAGTTATGAATTGTTTAATGAGTCATAATGCAATTTGGAGTGTTCATGATTTGGATACTTGGGGTGGGTTGGAAAATACTATTACGTCAGCTTTATTCTTTATTTTAGTTTTAAATATAAAATTTAATTTATCAGATAAAGTTAAATCTTTTATTTCGTATATTGCGAGTCTTAGTCTTGGAATTTATTTATCATCATTTATTTTTGATACAATTTATTATCATTATTTGAATGCTCATATCCTGAATGTAACTGCAAAGCTTGAATGGTATGTTGTAATTGTTCCGGCTGTGTTTATATCTTCAATTATTTTGGCAAGTATTTCGGATATAATTTATAAATTTATTGATAAATTTATTTCAAAAAATGTTTAATCTAAAAAAGACGCTTCTTAAACCGTCTTTTTTATTACCATTTGTTAAGAATTAAATTTTTAGTATTGAATACAATTCTCTTTCAGAATATCATTCTGATATGGCAAAATTGATTGATCAAGTAGACGAATTAAAGAAAAGGCTGATAATTGATACAGCCAATAAGTACTTCAAAATCTCTGGATATGAAAAGACTCAAATCGACAAAATATCTAAAGAGTTAGGTATTGGTGTGGGTACTATTTATGGATATTTTAAGAATAAAGAGGGCTTATTTATTGCATGGCTTTCTTCTGTTATTCAAAATGCTTACGACGAAATGAAGCTTACTTGTGATGAAGTTTCTAGTCCTGTTGAAAAATTAGAAAAAATGGCTGAGTACAAAATTAAATATTTTGAAAGAAACAAAACAACAATTAAAGCATATATGGAGAATAACCAATTGTTTTTGAGAGGTATCTCTCGTAGAAAAGAACATCCTATGGCTTGTGTTTATACGTATAGTGCTTCAATTATTAAAGAAATAAAAAAAATGTCAGAAGACACAGCATACTTATTAGCAAATATTTTTGATTCAATGATAAATTGTTATATTGAGTGTTCTTCTGAAAATGATGATTTAATGGCGAAAAAGAATGAAATTGTTAAAAGATTTTTAGCAATGCTAGAGGTTGGTGTATGAAAAGAATTTTACCAATAATGTTTATATTGATTTGCTTAACTCTTCCTGCTTTTGCAGAAACTAAAGAGGCTTCTATTCAAAAAGTTGGTCTAACTTTTGAACAAGCTTATCAATTAATGTTAGAAAACAACAACTCCTTGAAAGCTTTTGAAGAACAAATCAAGAAAGCAAAGTATGAACGTAATGCTGCAGTTGGTCAATTTTTACCAAAGGTGGTTGTAAATGCTACATATATGCATTTTTCTGACCCTATTGCGGTTACAACTCCTGTTTCTATTCCAGCATTACGTTATAGTTCAAATTTAACTACTGAGGTTCAAGATAAAAACTTGTTTACAGTAGGTGGTGCAGCTGTTTGGAACATCTTTACAGGTGGTAAAATAATTGCTTTAAATACAGCTGCAAGAGCTAAATTGGAAGCCTCTAATTCAAAGTATGTTGAAGTTCAAGATAATTTAACAGTTGAACTCGTAAAAAGATATTATGGGTTAAGGCTTGCTCGTGATGTCGTATCTGTTCGTGCACAAGTTATGGAAGGTATTAAAAAACATCTTGATGATGCGAAAGCACTTGAACGTGAGGGTATGATTTCTAAATCTGAAAGATTACACGCAGAAGTTGCTTATGCCGATGCTCAAAGACAATATAAGGCTTCTTTAAGAGATGCAAATGTTATTGAAGAGGGGTTAAAAACGCTTATCAAATCAAAGGATGCTAATTTAAAAGATGTTTTAATTTATCCGGATTCATTATTATTTGCATATAACGATAGCACAATAGACGTTGCTGAAATGAAGAAGAATGCATTAGAAAATAACCCGCAATTAAAACAGTTAAAAGCAAAGAAAAAAGCGTTGAATGCAAAATTTAAAAGCGAAGTTGCAAATTATTCTCCAAATGTAAGCTTATTTGTATATGATATTGTTGGGGCTAAGGATTTATCACAGTCTTTTCCAAGAGTAGGTGTGGGAGGTTCTGTTAATTTCTTGTTATTTGATGGTTTAACTCGTTATAACAATGTTCGTGCAGCTGATGCTGATAGACATTCAGTTGATTACGAGATTGCTGATGCTGAATATAATATCGAGTCTTTAGTTACAAAACAGTATCAAGAATTGATGAAGAATAAGGAAATGTATGAATCATCAAATGCTTCTATGGCAAACGCTCAAGAATCCTTAAGAACAGCAAGTTTAGGCTTTAAAGAGGGATTTAGAACTTCTCTTGATGTTACTGATGCAGAACTTGCTCTATCAAAGGTTAAGATTGAAAGACTTCAATCTCTTTATAATTATGATTTGACTTTATGCGAATTATTAAAGACAAACGGTAATACAAAAGAATTTTTAAATTATATTATTAACTCAAAAGGTGAAAAATTTTAGGTGGAATTATGAATAAGAAAAGAGTTTTAGCAGTTTTAATATTAATTATTGGTATTTGTTTTATGGGTATTTATATTTATAAAAAGACAAATACATTGATTTTGCAGGGTGAAGTTGAGGTTAAATCTGTTGATTTATCATCAAAAGTAACTGGACGTGTTCAAAAAATTAATATTAAAAAAGGTGATAAAGTTAAAAAAGGTGATGTACTTTTAGTTTTAGATACTCCTGAAATCCAAGCAAAAGCTGAACAAACTGAGGCTACTTTAGCACTTGCTATGGCTCAACAAGAAAAAGCTTCAAACGGTGCAAGAGTTGAACAAAGACAAATGGCTTTAAATCAACTGAATTTAGCTAAAAAAACTTATGAAAGAATAAATAGACTTCATAAAGAGGGCGTTGTTCCAACACAAAAACTTGATGAAGCTTATGCTCAATATAAATCAGCTCAAGATGCTTATAACATGACATCTTCTGCTAGATACGAGGATAAACTTTCAGCTAGTGCAAATGTTCAAAGAGCAAAAGGTGCAATTAGTGAAGTTTCATCATATCTAAAAGAAAATTCTATTATATCGCCTATTGATGGTGAAATTACAGAATTAACTGTTGATGAAGGTGAACTCGTTGGAGCTGGTTATCCAATCGTTACTGTCGCTGATAATACTGATGCTTGGGTAACTTTCAATATGAGAGAAGATTTATTATCAAAGATAAAAATGAATAAAGAATTAACAGTTATCATTCCAGCCTTGAGTAATCAAAAGGTAAAGGTAAAAGTTAATTATATTTCTGTTCTTGGTAATTTTGCTACTTGGAGAGCAACAAAAGCTAAGGGTGATTTTGATATGAAAACTTTTGAAGTTAGAGCTGTACCTCTTGAAGTTAATTCTGATTTGAGAGCTGGCATGAGTGCAATTATGGATTGGAAAAAGATTAAATAAAATGTCTTATAAAGCAGTTGTAAAGCGTGAAATTAATCAATTTATAAATCAACCATTAATAATTGTTTTAATGGTTGTTTTGCCGATAGTACTTTGCCTTATTACAACTTCTATTTTTAAAGAGGGTTCACCAAGAAATCTTCCTATTGCTATTTTAAATCAGGATAATTCAGAATTATCAAGACTTTTGGAACGTAATATTCAAACTCTTCCTTCTTGTAATATTGAATATAGAATTACTGATTTAGAACAAGGAAAAGACCTTTTTACAAGAGGAAAAATTTATGCTCTTGTTATGATTCCAAAGGATTTTCAGTCAGATATTTATAGAATGAAAAATCCAAAGCTTGTTATGTATTATAATAACCAAATGATTTTGATAGGCGGAATTATATCAAAGGATTTGACTACTGTTGTGCAAACAATGATGGTCGGAATTGATGCAAAAACAAGAGCTAAAAAAGGTTTACCTATGCAGGTTGCAGTTGAAAAGGCTAACTTGATTGTTGTTGATGATCACGTACGTTCAAATCCGTATTTGAATTATCAATACTTTTTATCTCTAATTGCCTTTGGTCACATTTTGCAAATTCTTATTTTGATGGTCGCAATGTGGGCATTTGGTATTGAGTTTAAAAAAGGTACTACAAAAAAATGGCTTGCTTCTGCAAATGATTCAATAATTGTTGCAACGTTAGGGAAAATTACACCTTATTTTATAGTTTTTTCTTGTGATTTTGCAGTAATTTATTTTATGTACTTTGTACTATTTAATTCACCATTTAGCGGAAACTTCTTGATGGTGGTATTTTCAACCTTGTTGTTTATCTTTACTGTTTTGAGTTTAGGGGCATTATTTATGTCTATAAATGGTAATTTTAGATATTGCTTGAGTAATGCGGCTTTTTATTCAGCTATGGGTTTTGCTTTTGCTGGTGTTACTTATCCTGTTATGGCGATGCCAATGTTTGCCAAAATTTATAGTGCATCGTTACCGTTAACTCATTATATTAAAATTCTTTTAAATCAAACAATGAGAGATTTACCTGTTGTTTATGATTTACAAAATATATTTGCATTACTTTGTATTGTTGGTTTATGTTTCTTGACTTTACCAAGATTGAAAAAGTTAGCAAATGATGAAAGTACTTGGTATCAAAAATGATGAAAAAATTCTGGAGAATAATGAAATCTGAATATCGTCGATTTTTCCATGATGGTGGCTCTGTCCTAATTATGGTAATCGGTGTTATTGCGTATTCAATTTTTTATTCTATTCCATATTCAAATGAAGTGTTGCAAGATGTTCCTATTGCTGTTGTTGATATGGATAATACAGAATTATCAAGAGAATTTACTAAACGACTTGATGCTAATGATAATGTTGAAGTTGTAAGAAAAACTGTTGACGTAAATGAGGCTCAACATCTTTTCTATTCAAATAAATTAAAAGGTTATGTTGTTATACCTGATGACTTTGAAAAAAATATCAAAAATGGTAATCAATCACACGTTTCTATGTATGCGGATTCAAGTTATTTAATTATCTATAAAGCAGTTGCAACTGGTACGACTCAAACGGCAATGTCATTAGGTGGTGCTATTGAGGTTAATAGCTTAATGAAACAAGGGGTTCCAAAACAAATGGCTATGAACTTAAAACAACCGTTTGAATTTGTTTCTACACCACTTTATAACCCTGCTGGTGGTTATGCAACATATATTTATCCGGTAATTTTGATTTTAATTCTTCATCAAACTATTGTCGTAGGTTTGGGGCTTTTGCTCGGAACAATGAAAGAAAAACATAGAGATTTTTGCTATAGAAAACAAAATAGAGGCTTTGTCCTGTTCGCTCGTTCAACTGCCTATGTTTTGTTATATATGTTTTATTCTTTGTTCTATTACTTGTTGTATCCTGCTATTGTAAATTATCCAATGTCATACAACTTGTTACCACTATTTATTTTCTTAGTACCATTTTATTATGCAACGGTATTCTTTGCACATTTTTTATCATTCTTGTATACAACAAGAGAATCTTCTCTATTGATTTTCGTTGTGTCTTCTTTGATTTTGATATTTTTACCAGGGTTTATTTGGCCTAAAGAAGCTATACCAATGTATTTGAACGTAATATCATTCTTTATCCCAGCAACAAAAGGTGTTGACGGAATTATAAAATTAAATCAAATGAATGCAACATTCTATCAGATTTTTGGGGATTTTTGTGTAATAGTATTCTTGGCTATTTTATATTATTTCTTGGCTTTAAAATTTGCTTGCAAATGTAAATCGGATAGAAGTTAACATTTTTTAATAGAAAAGGCAATTTTTTTGTTCAGGATACTTTAATAGTTATCGATTAGTATAAGAAGGTGGAAAAGCATGTCAACAAACGATATTGGAAATATTTCTCAAAGGTTAAAACAAATGCAACAACAACAGTCAACACAAGCATCACAAGATGATAGTGTTACAATTGACGTTTTTAGTACGGGTGATGTTGGTGCAAAAGTTAGTTTAGTAGCTGATGAAAATAATTCATTGTTTACAAAAACGAATTTGATACAAGATAATAAAACTGTGAGTGATAAACCAACTGGTACAGATAAGGATACCCCATTACCAAAAGAGTTTGAAAAATATGCTGAAAATCCAAAAGATGTTGCTGCATTAAAATCATTAACTCCAGAACAACTTGAAAAAGCTAAACAGTTTACTTCAACAAAAATGCTTGCTCAAAATATTGCACAAATTGTACAAATTTTTGATAAAGATCAATGTGCAAAAGTTAAGCAAAAAGTTGATGAAATTACTGAATATATTGGTGGCGACAACAACACATTTGCAGTAGTTTTAGGTCGTGACAAATATGATACAAAGACTTTTAACCTAAATGCCTTAGGTTTAACTTTTAATTTAACTACAGAAATCTTAGATGAAAATTTAGATGTTCGTTCTATTGAAAAAACAGAAGAATTTCAGAAAAAAGATGGTGACAAATATCGTATGCAAGAGGCTTATGACCTTAAAAATAACACAATTTCAAAAACAAGATATGAATACGATAAAGAAACAAAAATGCCTTATGTAACTTATGAGATTCGTTCAAAAGTTAATGAAGATGGAACAATGATTTCAAGAGAATATACAAGACCATCTGACGTTAAAGGTGTTAGAACTGTTGATGTTTTAACAGAAGACGGATTGAAAGAAGTAAGTTCTGCAAAACAAAAGAAGAACGGTAAAGTCAAAGTTAATAAAGATATGGAATCTTTAGATGGTACAAGAACTCAATATAAATACAAGGATGACCCTAAAGGTGATAGATATTTGCATTACAAGATTACTGACAAAGACGGTAAAGTCTTGATGGATAATAAAAAGACTTTTACTGTTGTATCTGATAATGAGTTTAAATCAACTTTTAACGATAAAAGTTATACAATGAAAATTGTAGATAATAAGTTAACTGTTGTTGATGATAAGGATTCAAATAAGACTGCAACATTTGATTTAGGTGCTGTTAAAGGTGATAGTGAAAAACTTATCAAAACTCTTAAACACTTATCAGGTGATGAACTTCTTGAAATGAGTGAAACAGTTAAAAACTTTGAGGGTATGACAAATGAATTAGAATCATACTTTAATGGTGTGGATAAATCGCTTCACTCAGGGGATAACTTATTCGTAGTTCTTCACGAATTAGGTCATGCTAAAGATTTTAAAAACGTTGATGCTACAAACAATATAACTATCTATCAAACTGTTGATAACTTGATTTCTCAAAATAAAGAATTGTTAGATATTTATAATAGTGAAAAATCAGCATTTACAGATGCTTTTCCTGAAGCTCAAAGAGAACATGTTGATTACTTTACAAATGCGTTGACTCATTATAGCGGACCATCAGGTGGCGTAAAAGAAACAGTCGCAGAGGGTAATGCAATTCACAATACTCCGATGACTCATGAATTACTATCGTTGAGAACTCAATATTTGCAACAATACTTCCCTCGCACAATGGCTAAGTTGAATGAATTGTATCAATCAAATGCAAAGAAAGATTTATCTCAAGCTTCAAAACCATTTAGATTGGAACTTCCTAAATTTGAATTACCAAAACAAGAACTTCCAAAGTTACCAAAGTAAAAATTGAGAACAATTATAAAAAATAACCAACTTTAAACAAGTTGGTTATTTTTATTTTAAATTAAATTTTTGTTTAAAATATTGATAGGCATATTCTAATCTAGCTTTTTCTTCTTGAAATTCTTCGGTATTATATTTAGATTTTAATTCTTTATATTTTTTTTGAATTTCTTCAAAATTAGAACCAGCGGGAAGATTTAAAGCTGAATAGTGCATTTCTTCTGTTGAAAGAACCTCTTCTTCTGGAAAAAAATTCTTGTCATAATTGTCAGTAGCTTGTTTAAGTTCCTTGTTCATCATTTCAAAAGCATCTTTTAAAGATACTTCTTTTTTGTTTTTGCCAATTAAATTTTTTATACTGTCAAAAAAATTAGTCATAATTAATCTTTATCACTTTTAACATTAGTTTCATTTTTACGAATTTTTTTATAGCTATAACAGAAGTAGAATAAGATTCCCACAATCATATAGCCAATAAAGATTGGAGTTGATGCACTACCAGATTTGAATGAAGAATAGCAAAGCCCTGCACAAATAATTATACCAATAAGAGGTACTATTGGAGAAAATGGAACTTTGAAGGAACGGTGTACGTTTGGTTCTGTTTTTCTCAAAATAGGAATTGCTAAACAAACAATTATTAGAGAGAAGAATGTACCAAGGTTACATAATTCTGCTGAAATAGTAAGGTCAGTAGTTAAAACACCGACTATCATAATTAATCCGATAATCCAAATAATTCTGTTTGGACTGTTAGTTTTTTTGCTCAAGACTCTTAGAGAACTTGGTAGATAAAAATCTCTACTCATTGCATAAAGTATTCTAGAGCCTGCAATTGTCATTACCAAGTTTACAGATGTCATAGCCGCTAACGCCCCTAGTGAAACAAGACCAGCAATCTTAGATTGTCCAATATAATTTAGAGCATAAGCCATTGGTGCTTCCAAGTTTATTTGATTAAGTGGCATTATACCTGTTAACACAAGAGCTACTGCCATATATACGATAGTACAAATTACTAATGATAAAATAATTGCAATAGGAATATCTCTTTTTGGCTTTTTACATTCCTCTGAAACCGTTGCTACTGCGTCAAATCCAATATATGCAAAGAATATTATGAATGCACCTATACAAATTCCGCTAAAACCATTTGGTGCAAATGGAGTCCAGTTTTCTGGTTTTACGTAAAATAAACCTGTGAATATAAATAACAATGCGATTAAAATTTTAACCCCAACCATTATTGTTGTAACCATTGTTGATTCTTTTGTACCTCTAGTTATACATAGCGTTAAAAGAATAACAAATATAATGGCTGGTAAATTTATAGAAAATGGCATTCCAAATATATGAGGAACGCTATTTATAACATCAGTACTTTGTTTCATAAGTGTATGGTAATCTGTAACAAGCCAAACCGGTGGATTTATAAGCCAATCAGGTAAGTATTTGTCAAACCCTCTTAAAAACTGGAATAAGTATCCATTCCAAGCAATAGCACCAGCAATACCTCCGATAATGTATTCAAGGATTAGTAACCATCCAACAATCCAAGCTATAAATTCACCAAGCGTTGCGTAAGTATAGATATAAGCACTACCAGCTACTGGCATGATACAAGCTAATTCGCAATAGCATAATGCCGAAAATACACACGCTACAACGGCTATTACCATAGAAATTGTAACCGCTGAACCTGCTCCAAGAGTTGAACCTGAACCTGCAGTTGCAACACCTATAATTGTGAATAATCCAGCTCCAAAAATTGCTCCAACCCCTAACATTACTAAATCAAAAAGTCCTAAAGTTTTTTTGATTTCTGAATTTGCTGCTGTTTCAATGATTTCAGTAGAGTTTTTTCTTTTTATTAAATTTTTTAAAAGAGTTGTGATAGTCTTTTTCATACACCTCTAGATTAGCACAAACACGCCTTTGTTTTTAGCAATTCTCTTGTATTTTTACATATCAAAACATTTGTTACAAATTTAGCTTTAATGTAACAAATGCATGTTTTTTTGATTAATTAATTTCAAATCTTTGTTTTTATACAATTATGGTAGTAGAATGTGTTAATTTAAATTCGTTTAATCAGGTAAATACTTGTAGAGCTGTATCAAAAAGTGCTACAAAGTATGTTTCAAATCCTGTAAAAACAGAAAAAACAGATGATAGCAACAACGCAGTAGTTTCAAAAGATGGTAATACTGCAATTAGAAATATGGCTTTAGCTTCATTTAAGCTAAAGAAATCAGCCGTTGTTGTTCAAAATGGCAAAGAATACAATATTAAAGGTAAATATAAAGTAATTGGTGAATTACCAACAAAAGAAGTCAATGCAACTTGGGCTTCTCGTGGTTATACTGACCCACCTTATAAACCAAATGAAAAAGCTCAGATTATTGAGCTTACTGATACAGCAAAATTTGTAAGAACTTATGATAATAAAAATTCTTTCAAAGCTGGTGGCTGGGTTATGAAATATGAAGATATAAAAGGTTTGTCACCAGAAGAAATTGCTGATAAATTTGCATTACCTCAAGTTCCAAAATACGTATGTGATTGTACGCTTGAAGCTGGTACAAAAATGTGTACTGGCGAGTGTAATCCTTTATATGGTAGAAAAGGCGGTGGCACTCAGTTTGACTTAATGGGTGTTCGCACAGGAAAATTTGACAATGAAAGAGAAATTGGTAAATCTCTTGCTTAATTTTGGCAATTTTTTCTATTTACTTGTTTTATAGTTCATGTCTGACTATGTAATTTTAGGAGAACTTTAAATATGGATATTGAAATAAAGAAAAATCAAGGTTTAACTCAAGCTATTGCATCCAAATTAGGTTTGTCAAAAGATGAATGTAAAAAGATTGATACGTCTGTTTGGCAAGATGTTATGAAAACAGTTGATGAAGAACAAACTGCTAGAAAAGAAAAAAATCCTAATGATACAAGCATCTTTTCAGGTGGTAATGATGTTTCAACCATAGATAAAAAAGAAAATTGGAAGAGCAATTTTATCGCCAAAGAGGGTAAAGTTTCTTTGAGTGATGAATCTTGGTCTAAAATTTCAGGTTTGTTAGGTAAAAAAGAAGCTCCAAAAACTGAAGAAAAACCTAAAACAGAAGAAGCTCCTAAAACTGACGATAAACCAAAAGCAGAGGGTAAAGTTATTAAACGTTCTGTTGATGGCGAAAAGAAAGATATTGTAGTAACTAAAAATGAAAAAGGACAAAAAGTTCGTAGAGAATTAAATGCAGACGGTACTGTAGGTGATACTCTTGCGGCTACAAAAACTTTTGGCAATAATAAATACATTTCAGGCGATTTTCCCCCAGAAACTCGTATTTGGGAGCGTACAGTAAACGGTCAAAAAGATACTCAAATCGGTGTTTACAAGGATGACAACGGAAACAAAGTTAGAAAATTAGTTGTAACTGATGAAAAAACTGGTAAGAAAACTTTAGGTGAAGAAATTATTCCAGTAAAAACTTTTGGCAAAAACAAATACATCACTAAATCTGAATTTGATGCAAAAGTCAAAGAGGATTTAGGTGGTAAAACTTTACCTGATGATGTTACTGCAAAGATTTCAGGTGATAAAATTTCTTACAAATGTGATGGTAAGACAATTTCCAGAGCTGAAGTTTTAGAAAAAATTAAATAATAAGTTTAAAAATATCCTCTATTTTTTTAGTGGATATTTTGTACTATAATGTTTGTGATATGTGTGCAAAAACTATAGAAGATAAATTAGCTTCATATAAAGCGTATTTAACAATTGTTCAAGAACGAATGATTGATAAATATTTTGAAGAACAAAAACCTTATATTTGTTGTAAGGCTGGTTGTTCTTATTGTTGTCAACATGGGCAGTATCCTATGACAGAGCTTGAATTATCATATTTGATGTTGGGTTTTAAGTTGTTACCTTTTGAAATGCAGGCAAAGATTAGAGATAATTTTGTAAAACTAAAAGCAAGATATGAGTTTTTTAAACAACATCATGGTGGAACAAAAGATCACCCTATATTTATGCACAGATGTCCATTTTTAGTTGATGATAAATGTAGCGTCTATGATTATAGAGCAATGATTTGTCGTACACACGGATTGTTGTTTTTTGTTGAAGAAAATGGTGTTCAAAAAAATAAAATTCCGTATTGTGTTCATTATGGATTGAATTATAGTAATATTTATGATGAAGAAACTGAAACACTTTCAGATAAAAAAATGAAAGCTCTTGGTCTAACACAAGAACCTTTGGCATATAATTTGAGTTTAAAAACGTTGTTTAAAAAAGAATTAACAGATAATTTTGATTTTGAATTTGGCGAAGTTAAAGCTTTGATAGATTGGTTTATGCCAGAGTAGTCTAGAAACCTTACTAATTGTTCTAAATTTAATCTTCTTTTATATTTTCAAAAAAGGAGATTATTATGGCAGCAAATTTAAATAGAAAAACTTTTGAGGAAATGATTACAAAAGGTAAGGGAATTGCTTTGGTTGATTTTTGGGCTCCGTGGTGTGGACCTTGCAGACAACAAGTTCCTATTGTTGATAAATTAGCAGATGAAGTCGCTAAACGTGCTTTTGTCGGAAAAGTTAATGTTGAAGAAGAAACAATTTTATCAAAAATGTTTGATATTGTCTCTATTCCGACTCTGATAATTTTTAAAAACGGTAAAGTTGTTGATAGAATGTCAGGACTTCATACAATGCCTCAACTAATTGAGGCTATTGATAAACATTTATAATTACCATTCTTCAGAACCATATTTTTCATAAAATGCTAGGATTTCATTTATTTTGTTAATTCTTTTATTTATTTCGTCGATTTGGTTTTGATTTGTAGCTAATTTCAAAAGCTCATTTAATTCTCGTAAGTTATCTTTTTGATGTTTAACTTCTTGAATTTTATGGGCTTTTTGTTCTTCTAGCCAACCTTGAAAACCACAATGAGGTGGAACTATTGACCAAGCAGAAAAAGGATTTAGTCTGCAAAGAAGAGGTCTATGTTCATAATCTCCGCATTTATTATCCTCTCTTAAGTATTTACATTTATAAAAAGTTATATCTTCTAGTTTTTGAGGAGTTCTGCTCAAAATGTTTTCTACAATTTCGGCTGATTCTTTTTTTGCATCCTCGATAGAGTCAAAAGGCACAAATACGCTTAAAAAATCGTTTGCAGAATCGTCACCTTGTGCTTGTTTTTCAAGGAGTTCTTTATAGGTGAACTTTGTTGTTACTACACGACAGCAATCACCACACATTTTACAAAGTTCTTGTGGGCGATTTTTAACCATATTTAAAAGTTCTTGTTTTTCTTCTTCTCTCATAATTTTATTAAAAAATGGCTTAATCATTTAGATTAAGCCCCTTTTAAAAATCTATTATTTGTTTACTTCTTTAGTAAGTTCTGCTGTAATATCTTCACCACCGTATAATACTGTACCTTTTGCAAGTACTAAATCGTATTCAGCTGATTGAGCTTTTTTAGTGATTATAGCAGAGATTTTTTTATCGATTTCAGCTAATTTTTTGTTGTATGTTTCAGCGTTAGCTTTTCTTTTTTGAAGTAATGATTGTTGATATTTGTTAGCTAATTTTTCTTTGTTTGCTGGTGTTGATTGTTTATCTACATCAGCTTTAGCTGTTTCTACAAATTTTTTCATATCTTCAATACTTTTTAATTGTTCTTTCTTTAATGCCTTAACTTGGTTTGATGATTCAACTAATTTTGGTACATCAACAACTGCAACCTTATAAGAGGCTGGAGCTTTTGAGTTTGCAAAATTGTTAGTACTTAAACCTAAAACGAATGCGAATGCAATAATACCAAATATTTTTAAATTTTTATTCATGCGATAGTCCTTTCTTTTTTATTTAATTATATAATAAACTTTTTGATTTTGTATTAGAAAATTGATTATATTTTTTTATCTCATGTTAAATTTTTATACATATTTGATATGAATTTTCATTTTCTGATAAAATAAATAAAAAGGATGAGATTATTATGATAAAAGTTGCAGTTTGCGGTTCAAACGGAAGAATGGGACAAGAAGTTGTAAAAATGGTGAAAGAGACATCAGATTTACAATTAATTGCTACTATTGATATAAAAGATGCTGATTACAATTCTATTGAAGAAGCTTGTAAAAATAGTGAAATTGATGTTTTAGTTGATTTTACAAACCCTGATTCTGTTTATAAAAACGCTATTGATTGTTTAAATAATGGTGTTCGTCCAGTAATCGGTACTACTGGTTTATCAGACGAACAAATTGAAGATTTGAAAAAACTTACTTCAGAAAAAGGAATTGGTTGCTTTCTTGCTCCAAACTTTTCTACTGGTGCAGTTTTGATGATGGAATTTGCTAAAAAAGCTGCAAAATATTTTGATAATGCTGAAATTATTGAACTTCATCATAATCAAAAGAAAGATGCACCATCTGGAACTGCTGTAAAAACAGCAAAAATGATGAGTGAAGCAAAAGACTCATTCACAAACGGAAATTGTGCTGAAAAAGAATTGATTACTGGTTCTAGAGGTGGCGATTCTTATTCAAATATTCACATTCATTCAGTTCGTATGCCAGGATATATGGCATCACAAGAGGTTTTGTTTGGTAGTGATGGACAAATCTTAACTATCAGACACGATTCATCAAATAGAGCATGCTATATGCCAGGGGTTAGAATGGCAGTTGAATATATTGCAACTCACGATGAATTTGTTTG
This sequence comes from Cyanobacteria bacterium UBA791, assembly GCA_002297005.1. Lineage (GTDB taxonomy): Bacteria > Cyanobacteriota > Vampirovibrionia > Gastranaerophilales > Gastranaerophilaceae > UBA791. Next base: position 66,636 of record DBIX01000070.1, read on the forward strand.
GGGATTAGAAAATATTTTATAACAGGAGATATATTAATGACAGGAAAAGCTAATTTAGCTGTTTTAGGTGCAACAGGCGTTGTTGGAAGACATATTTTAGAAATTTTAAAAGAACTTGAAGTTCCATATAATACAATTAAATTTTTATCTAGTAAAAAATCTGCTGGTTCAAAAATTACATTTGACGGCAAAGAATACACAGTTGAAGAGGCTACTCCAGAAAGCTTTGAAGGTGTAAATGTTGTATTAGCTTCTGCTGGTGGTTCTACAAGCAAAATGTTTGCTCCTGAAATTGTTAAAAGAGGCGGAGTAATTATTGATAACTCTAGTGCTTTCAGAATGGACAAGGATGTTCCATTAGTAATTGCTGGTGTTAATGACGAGGATTTGAAAAAACACAAAGGTATTATCGCAAATCCAAATTGTTCAACATCTCAATTAATGCTTGCTCTTGAACCTTTAAACAAAGCTTTCAATATTAAAAGATTGATTGTTTCAACTTATCAATCTGTTTCAGGTGCTGGTTTAAAAGCTATCAACGAATTAAAAGATTCTACAAAAGCAAAACTTAACGGTGAAAAATTTGAACCAGTTGCTTTCAAAAAAGACATTGCGTTTAACTGTATTCCGCAAATTGATGTGTTCTGCGACAATGGTTACACAAATGAAGAAATGAAAGTTGTTAGAGAAACTAAGAAGATTCTTCACTTAGACGAAAATCTTCCTATTACTTGTACAGCAGTTAGAGTTCCAGTATTTGTAAGCCATAGTGAAGCAGTTGATGTTGAATTTGAAAAAGAAGTTGATGCAAAATCAGTAACAGAAGTTCTAAAAAATGCTTACGGTGTTGAAGTTGTTGATGATACAGAAAATTATGTATATCCAGTTCCAACAGAGGCTGAGGGCAAAGACCCAGTTTATGTAGGAAGAATTAGAAAATGTTTAGCATTTGATAACGGTATTTCATTCTTCTGTGTTGCAGATAATCTAAGAATTGGTGCAGCGTTAAATACTGTAAGATTAGCAAAATTAGTAATTGAACAAGGATTATATTAATGTTTAATTTAATAGAAAAGGAAAATTTAGTTTCAACAATTGAAGAATTAAGAAGACAAGGTAAAACCATTGTTACTACAAATGGTTGTTTTGACTTGTTACATGTTGGGCATGTTCGTTATTTACAAAAAACGAAAACTTTTGCAGATGTTTGTATTGTAATGTTAAATTCTGATGCGTCTGTAAAACGCTTAAAAGGTGAAACTAGACCATTAAACAATGAACGTGATAGAGCAGAAATTTTATGTGCTTTATCTTGTGTCGATTATGTGGTAATATTTGATGAGAAGTCACCTTGTGGTCTATTAGATAGAATAAAACCTGACTTCCATACAAAAGGAGCTGATTACACCCTTGATACACTTCCAAAAGAGGAGAAAGATGTAATTTTGAAAAACCACATCAATGTAAAATTCATTGAATTTGTACAAGGAAAATCAACCACATCGACAATAGAAAAAATGAAAAATTCATAATTATATAAAGGAGACAAAAAGAATGAAGGAATTTTCAGTAGAAGAAATTTCGCAAATCGTAGGCGGTATGCTAACAAAAGTTGAAGATGCAAAAATTCAAATGATAGCACCACCATTGCTATGTGACGAACACATGTTAGCTTTAGCATTGAGCGAAGAAGAAATCGGCAACGTAGCAAAATCAAAAGCAAAAGCTGTTTTAGTTCCATTAGGTGTAAATATTGAAGGCGTAACAACTATCGAAGTTGAAAGACCAAGACTTGCAATGATGAAATTATTAACATTATTCTACGAAGAACCTAGAGTAAACGACGGCTACCACCCATCAGCAGTTATTCACCCAGAAGCACAAGTTGCAGAAAGCGCTTCAATCGGTGCAAACGTAGTAATTTCAAAGGGTGCAGTAGTTGGCGAAAATACAAAAATCTTACCAAACTCATACATTGGTAATGACGCAAAAATCGGTGCAAACTGCTTCTTCCACGCTGGCGTAAACATCGGCGACAGAGTTGTAGTTGGTGACCGTTGTATCTTACACCATGGCGTATCTTTAGGCGCTGACGGTTTCAGCTTTGTAACTGAAAATCCTGATAATATTGAACAAGCTAGAAAAGACGGCGAAATCAAAATGGAAAACAAAGAACAAAAAATCTTTAAAATTCCATCACTTGGTTCAGTTGTAATCGGCAACAACGTTGAAATTGGTGCTAATACAACAATCGACAGAGGTACTATTGAAAACACAATGATTGGCGATGATACAAAAATCGACGACTTAGTAATGATTGGTCACAACTGCCGTATCGGTAAAGGTTGTATGATTGTTTCTCAAGTTGGTATCGCTGGTAGCTGTGTAATCGGTGACAGAGTTGTAATCGCAGGTCAAGCAGGTTTAGCAGACCACATCAGCATCGGAAGCGACAGCATCGTTGCAGCAGCAGCTGGTGTAAGCAAATCATTCCCAGAAAAATCAATCGTAGTTGGTACTCCAGCAGTTCCAAGAAAAGAATTCATCAAACAATTGAAGACTATGAAAGATGCTGGTGAATTAATTGCTAAATTCAAAAAATATGAACCAATGTTAAAAACATTTTTAGAAGATACTGAAGAAAACTAAGAGTAAGAAATAATGGCTACAATAAAAAAAGAACTTTCAATAAAAGGCAATACATTGATGAAAAATCATGAATGTAGCGTGCTAATCAAACCTTCTACATCAGGTAAAATCAAATTTTACCTAGACGGTTATGATGATGCAATCGTTGCAGATGTTGACAATGTTTGCTCTACAAGCCACTGTGTTTGTGTTGGCAACGGCAACCGTCAAGTAATGCTTATTGAACACTTTATGGCAGCTTGTGCGTTCTGCAACATTGATTCCATTGATGTTTACATTGATAAACCTGAAATGCCTATTTTAGATGGAAGTTCTTATGAATGGGTTAAAGCGTTTAAAAAAGTGGGTGTAGAAAAATCCAAACCTGTTTATTATACGCTATTAGAACCCGTTTCTTATTTGAATGGTAAAACTCACGTAGTAATTGTTCCTGACGATGAATTAAGAATTTCTTACGGCGTAAATTACGACCACCCAGATATGAAAAATCGTTGGGCAAGTTTCACTATGAAAAACCAAAACGAAATTATTGAAGCTAGAACGTTTGGTTTCTTGCATGACCTTAAAAAATTCCAATTCTTTGGATACGCTAAAGGTGTTACTCAAGAAAATACAGTTGGCTTTACAGATGATGGCGGTTACACAACAAAATTGAGAAGCGACAGAGAACCAATTAAACACAAAATTTTGGACATAATTGGCGATTTGTACTTAACAGGTGTAAACCCACTATATTTGAAAGCGCAAATCATTGCGAAAGAAGCAGGACATGCCGTTCACGTAAAAACAGCGCTTAAACTAAAAAGTAAATTAATCAAATGCGAATAAGGAGCATAAAAAATGACAGACGAGCAAAAAACAATATTAACTTATGATTCACAACAAATTTTGGATTTAATTCCACACAGATACCCATTCTTGCTAGTTGACAGAATTACAGAATGTGTACCTGGTGAGTACGCAGAAGGCTACAAAAACTTAACTTGGAACGAACCATTCTTCCAAGGTCACTTCCCAAACAACCCAATTATGCCAGGTGTTCTACAAATTGAAGCAATGGCTCAATGTTCAGCTCCTGTATTATTATCAATGGAAAAATTCCAAGGTAAATTGGCACTATTTGCAGGTATCGAAAACGCTAGATTCAAAGGCATTGTTCGCCCTGGAGATAGATTAGATATGAGAATTGAATTACAAAAATTAAAAGGTCCTATCGGCAAATCTCATGGTGTTGGCATGGTTGACGGCAAAGTTGTCGTTGAAGCTGATATGACTGTTTGTATTAAGTAATAATATTTATTTTAAAATAACACAACTAGGCGGGCGACGTTGAAAACGTCGCCCGCTTGGTTAAAAAGATTAGATTTTAATATTTACTCTTATGTCACCCTGAATTTAGT
>DBIX01000048.1 GCA_002297005.1 Cyanobacteria bacterium UBA791
TCCATGACCTTAAAATTATTGCCTAATTTTTTTAAATTTGTTAAATAATTTTAATAATTTCATTTTTGTTGTAGTATTACGTATGGATATAAATCCAATAATAAAAGGTTAGTACAAATTTATAGGAGAGATTATGAAAGAACTTTCACCTTTACAAATCGAAAGATTAAAATATCAACCTAAACTACCTGAAACATTAAAAGCAGGTATCAACAACTTAGTTTGCGTTGAAAAAGAAAAAACAGAAGCCGTAAAAGATAAAGAACAAATCAAAGAATTGTTCAAAAACACTTACGGTCAAGCTATTGTAGAATTTGCAGTTAGCAACGATACAAAAAAATCAGAAATCAAAAACGTTGGTGTAATCCTATCAGGTGGTCAAGCTCCTGGTGGACACAATGTTGTAGCAGGTTTATATGATGCTTTAAAACAAGCTAACCCAGAAAACAAATTATATGGTTTCTTAGGTGGTCCATCAGGTATCATCGAGGGTAAATACGTTGAATTTGACGACAAATTCATCGATGCTTACAGAAACACAGGTGGTTTTGACATCATCGGTTCTGGTAGAACAAAATTAGAAACTGAAGAACAATTCAAAAAATCTCTAGAAGTTTGCAAAAAATTAAACATCTCTGCTGTTGTAATCATCGGCGGTGACGATTCAAACACAAACGCAGCGTTATTAGCAGAATGGTTTGTTGCAAATAACACAGGTATTCAAGTTATTGGTTGTCCAAAAACAATTGATGGAGACTTGAAAAACGATCAAATCGAAATTTCATTCGGTTTTGATACAGCTACAAAAACCTATGCTGAATTAATCGGTAACATCCAAAGAGATGCTAACTCAGCTAAAAAATATTGGCACTTTATTAAAATCATGGGTAGAAGTGCTTCTCACGTTGCAGTTGAAGCTGCTTTACAAACTCAACCAAACATCTGCTTAGTTTCAGAAGAAGTTGAAGAAAAGAAGATGTCTTTAAATCAAATCGTTGAAGATATTTGTAAAATCATTTGCAAACGTGCAGAAAAAGGTAAAAACTTTGGTATAATCATCGTTCCAGAAGGTTTAATCGAATTTATTCCAGAAATGAAAGACCTTATCTCTAAATTGAACGACTTAACTCACGATTTAGAATCTGATGAAAAATACCAAAACGTACGTTCAGAAGAAAAATTCACAATTATTGCATCTAAATTAGATGAAGCAAACGCTAAATTATTCATGAGCTTACCAGCATTAATTAAAGCTCAATTATTGATGGACAGAGACCCTCACGGTAATGTTCAAGTTTCAAGAATTGAAACAGAAAAATTGTTAATCGAAATGATTAGAACAAGATTAAACGAACTTAAAGACGAAGGTATCTACGTAGGTAAATTCTCTGACCAAGCTCACTTCTTCGGTTATGAAGGACGTTGTGCATTCCCATCAAACTTTGATGCTGATTACTGCTACTCATTAGGTTTCAACGCATTCGCTTTAATCAACTTTGGTTTAACAGGTTACTTATCATCAGTTAAAAACTTGATTAACCCAGCTAACGAATGGGTTGCTGGTGGTGTTCCTCTAACAATGATGATGAACATGGAAAAACGTCATGGTGCTATGAAACCAGTTATCCAAAAAGCTTTAATCAAGCTTGATGGTAAAGTATTCAAAGAATTAGAATCTATGAGAGAAGAATGGGCTATGAATGACCATTACTTATTCCCAGGAGCTATCCAATACTTTGGACCAACTGAAGTTTGCGACCAAACAACAGTTACTCTTCAAATTGAACATAAATAAGTTTTAATATAGAAGAAACTAAAAGACCTGCTAGATTATAGCAGGTCTTTTTATTAAACTATTTTTTATGAAACAAAGAAGTTCTTTTTAATTTGAGCTTCGTCGGCTTTAGCTTTTTGATCATTACCAACGATTTTTGCCTCTTGTTCATCTTCTTTCAATAGAGCCTCATATCTTGAAAGGTCTTTAGAATTCATCAAGTATTTGATAGAATCTAATGTCGCTCTATTATCTGAAGAGAAATTATCTAACAAGTAATCAAACACTTCTGATTTCAAGCCACTTAAAACAAGACCTTTAATTTCAGGAATTGTAGCATTTGCAAGAAGTTTCTTAACAGCAACTTGTTGTTCTTTTGGAGCTAAAGACTTAACTTGTTTAGCTTTTTCAGTTGTATTTAATGCCATGTTAGAAACAATTCTATCAATAACAACCGTAGAATCTGTTTTTACAGAAGAAGTTGTTGTATCTGTTTTTGTTGATGTTTCAGTTGTGTTTGATGAATCTTTTTTAGTTTCTTTTTTATCCGCTTTTGTTTCGGAAACTGTTTTACTATAAGTATTATTTATATCATTTTTGCGTTCATAAGCATCGATTCTTGAAATTGCATCTTGGTTAAAGTTATCAAGATTTTGTGCAACTAATTCCGCACGAGCTTGCTTGATTTCATCAGATGCACCCATTTCTTCATAAGTTTTGTGAGCATTTTCGTTGGCTTGAACTTGTTTATCAGCATCCTCGATAGAAGAAATAACATCTAACGAATCTTGCATAACTTCTTTATCACCAGTTTGAGCTGCGTATTCATCAATAGGAGTATTACCAGCAACTTTTAAGTCATCGTTATCTTCTTGCTGTAATTGTTCCGCCAATCCATGAGCACCCTCTTTGCCAGCTAAATCAATAACTTTTCTACCGATGTCTTGAGCTGATTCTACATCAACTTCTCCAGTTTCAGCATCAACCGTATTGCCAATATTTTGTGTCATTGTTTCAGCAACAACTTTTTCATTACCAGTTTCTTTGGCAGCAGTAGTTAAAGCACCTCTAACGGCTTTACCTTTTTTACCGCTCATTCTAGTAGAAGTTTCTGCCATTGCACTAGCATTTTCGGCACTATTTGCACGTGATGGATCCATAACGCCAGCTAATACATCGGCCATTTCATCTTCTGATAAATTACCATATTTTTCGTGGAAACCACCCAAGATACGTACCATTTGTTGAGAAGCTTCTGTATTCATATCAGAGTTCTTAACTAATTCGCCGATTCTAGCTTTGATTTTTTCTTTGTCGCCACCGCATTCTTTATAAACTTTTTTAATGTATTCAGCAGCTAAAGCTTCTTTTTCTTTGTTTAGCTTTTGTTCAATTTTCTTTTTATCTTTTTCTAAGTTTGCTTTTTCTTTTTTCAGTTCACTTGCACGTTTCGGATTAGATTTTTCAATTTCTGCAATATTCTCATCAGAAAGTTTTTCTAAATTAACGTTAATCGTTTCAATATTTTGTTTTGCTTCAGCCTCTTTTGCTTGCAAACTTTCCATTCTATCTTTACCTAGTGTTGCCACTAAATCTTCGTCAATAGAATTACCTGTTTTAACAAAACCACGTTCGCCATACACAACATCTCTTTCAATAACTTTACCATTTGAAAGAGTCATTTTAGCTTTACCATCAACATACTCAGTACTTAATAATTTCATACTTTGTTTTGCACGCAAAGCTTGTTGTTCTTCTGTTAATAATTCTACTTTTTGAGTTCCATCTGCAAGAGTCTTTGTAACCTGAGTTCCATCCTCTGAATATTCAAGTTTAACAACATTTGCACTATCTTCGTCTATAAATGTAATTTTATTTGTTCCATCATAAGAAGACATAGAAGTATTTAAGAAATTGCTAAAAGCATTCATCTTAAAGTGAGAGGCGAAATCCATTTTTGGAGTTTCAATCCTCAAACTCATAGCCTTATCTTCCTCAAAACCTTTCATGCCCTTTGTCATGCCTGAACCATTCAAGTTTGATAGAGTCTGATTTTCAAAAGAAGTTTTGTTAAAACTCAACCCACTAGTTAAATCCGTATTTGTAGAGCCAAAACCAAATACAGAATTACTATTGCTCAAACCTGATGATGTTGGCGAATCAAACAAAGACCCACCAAGACCTTTATTTAGTCCTAGTTGAGATTTTGTACCTGTGTTAGTAGATTCAGACGTACTCCCGCCTAAAATACTACCTGATGGATTATTTAATTGTTTTGCATTATTTTCATTTTTAGAAAAATCTATAACAATGTTATTAGCCTCAGCAACCTGCTTAATCTCGGCTACTGTGGCATTTTTAGGCAAATTAAATTGTTGTTTAATAGCATCTAAAGATAGACTTCTGCCCATAGTTATCCTTACATTTATATAGACTCTATATTATAAAAGTGTTTTTTTCCTCATTTTTTGATACGATTTTGAACTAGTTTTAAAATTTTTTACAAAAATTTACAATCATGTAAACGCAAGTAAATACATGATTTGAGCCATTTGAAATCATAGAAAAACACCTAAAAATAGCCGTTTTTGTAAAATTTTATTGCAAAAAAAATGACTTGAATTATTTCAAGCCATTTTTGTTATTTTATAAAGAAATTTTGTCCCTCATAAGTTTCAAGAATTTTATCATATCTTGCAATATCCTTTGATGACATCAAGTATTTTATAGAATCAAGTGTTGCTTTGTTTTCTAAAGAATAATTATCTAACAAATAATTTACAACTTCAGATTTTAAACCACTCAAAGCAAGACTCTTAACTTCTGGTATTGTTGCATTAGTTATTAGTTTTCCAATAGCAACATTCTTTTCATTTGTAGATAAAGCCTTAATTTGTTTAGCCTTTTGAGTTGTATTTGTTCTTGTATTTGAAACAATACTTTGAATACGTTTTTCTGAAATTTGAGCATTTGTTAGTTCAAATCTTGAATTTGTTGATTCTGTATTTTTTGTTGATGTTTTTGTATCTTCTTTTTGTACAGAAGAAGTTTTTGAAGAGTATGTTTCACTACTTGTAGGACCTTTTCCAGAGTCATATCTTTCTCTAGAATTGTTTAAAACTTCTTTTGTACTTTCATAACCAGAATTTTGTAATTTATTTATAATTGCATCACGGTTGTCTTCATGGAAATAATAAGCATTTTCTGCCATAGCATTAATATATGCTTCGTTATTAGATGCCATAACAGTATCTGATGCAATATTTTGATTATCTTTTGTTAATTGATATGTGTTTCTAGCTATATTTTCTTTAACTTTTTCAGTAGAACCGTTTTGGAATAAGTCATTGAATAAATCTAATTGGTATTCTTCTTTAACATTTCCATCTTTGTCTTTAAAATATGTACCAATATTATCTGTAATAGATAAATCTACTTTTTCATTTTTAAGTTCTCGGTATCCACCTAATACTCTTTTTTGGGCATCAACATCTTGCATTGCTCCAACTTTTGATACTGCAACTGCTTGTGCATCTTCACCAAAATTATCCTTGATGTATGCATGAGCTTTTTCTTGAACAGATTGATCCATTTGTGCAACATCTTCTGCTAAGATGTTTTGTGCAATTTTTTGAAATTCAGGATTATCGTATTGATGAGCTTTAATAAACGCATCTAACTGTCTATCTGTATCCAAAAATTTGCAAGTACGAGTCAATCTTTCAACATCTTCTGGTGTCTTACATCTTTTCATGTACAATTCGTACTGATGTACCACAGAAGATTTCAAACCTTTTGCTTTATTTTTTGGGTCATTGTTATAGTTGGTAATCATATCATTCATGAACTTACCAGCAATCTTGTCTTGCTCTTCTGGTGACATTTTGTCCCATTTTTCTTTTGTTAAACCATGACCATAATTTTTGATAATAAATTCGTCATTAAAAACTTGTCCTTTTGCAGGAGTATAAGTTTTATTATCAGCTTTTGTATTTTCTGTTTTTGTATCTTCTGAAACTTTAATTTCTTCAGGTTTTTCAGCTTGAACATTCTTAGTAGTTCTTTGAATACCCAAACCCATATCTGCATCGTCGTCTAATGCTTCTTGAGAAAATACAGATACATTATTATTATTTGTTTTTAAAGATTTGTCATTATTTTTGCCATAAATATCTATAGCCTCTGGAGTTTGTTCCACAGACTTTTTCTTTTTGACATCATTGTCTTCTTCAGTTTTCTTAAATGGATTTAATGAAATTGATGACAAATCCATAGCATTATCCTTTAATACACACTTACACTATAATAAAGTAATTATATATAGTGTAAATTTCAGTATTTATCATGGTTTCAGGCATATTGTTACAAAAATTTACCGTTTTTGCAATATATCTTAACACTTTATACTATATGGTCAAATCATGCTCTACATCATGGTTTGCCATGTATTTTATATAATATTCCATATTTACATTTTTGTAAAGAAATGTTAAAATACATGGTATAAAAAAGGCAATTTTTTAACATTCGAATTGTTTATATAAACATAAGAGAGGATTTTAAGTATGAACAACAATGTAATTGAATTAAACTTTAAAAAAGCAACTGAAACAACTGATGTAGTTAAAGAAGTTAATAAAACTGTTGTTCAAACAAATCCTATTTACAAAAAAATGTTAGCTTTCCACAACGCTAAGATTGGCGACAAACTAACAATTTCTGATTTATTACGTTAATATTTAATTTATGTACAATATCAAAAATAGCATATTTTTGAGTCTTGATAAAACTCAAAAATCAGCGTTATGCAACTTCTTAAGGGCTTTGGTTAAAAAAAGTCCCCTTTTGAGTGTCTATGAGATTTTTGATAAATTCCTTGAGGATGAACAATACTACTTTGATGTAGGTAATCCTCATTTTGAGTTTTTAAAAGATTTATTAGGTGATGATAATTTTCGTTCAGAAACTCTAAAATATCTTCAAGAATGTAAACGCTACTATGATTACAAAGAAAAACAAAAACCTTTAATAGAGAAACAAAAAGCCTTTGAAAAAGAAAAACGCAAATTCTTGCAAGAGGTTAAAATGGGTAAAGAAAGCCCAACAAAAAAACAACTTTATTATTATGAGCGTTTGTGTAAAAAATATAATATAGAAATGAAAGATACTTCAGAACTTTCAAAATTAGATTTAAAAAATATGATAAGCGAGATAATTGATGAGCATTCAAGAGATAGCGAACCTTTTAATTGATGCAGGCATAGAAAAAAATGAGGCCAACGCAGAAGTTAAATTATTATTAGAACATTTTTGCAATTTTAAAACGATTGATATTCTTTTTGGTAAAAAATTAGATACTTCAAAACTAAATTTAGTAAAAGAAAAAGTCCAAGAAAGAATAAGAACAGGTAATCCTGTTCAGTACATAATTGGATTTGCCGATTTTATGGGCGAAAAATTTGTTGTAAACAAAAATGTTTTAATTCCACGTGATGAAACAGAAATTTTGGTTACGAAAGCTATCGAAATTGCTCTAAAAACAAATTCTAAAAAAATTCTCGATATAGGTACTGGAAGCGGTTGTATTGCATGTTCTATTGCAAAGGCTATAGATGGATTAATTTTAGGAATAGACATCTCTAAAGAAGCTCTAGCGGTCGCAAATGAGAATGCAAAAAGATTAATTCTTGATAAAAGGGTTTCCTTTAAAGAATCAGACCTATTTTCAAACATAGCAGACGGTGAAAATTTTGATATTATCGTATCAAACCCACCATATATTCCACCACAAGAAAAAGCTAATATTCAAAAAGAAGTTTTAAAAGAACCTGATTTAGCCTTGTATACAAAGGATAATAAAGGTTTAGAGTTTTATGAAAAAATCACTCAACTTGCACCAAAGCATTTGAATAAAAATGGGTACATTTTGTTTGAAATCGGCATTGGGCAAAGTGAAGATGTTAAAAATCTTCTTATAAAAAATGGATTTAAAAATGTCCAAATAGAAAAAGATTTGGCAAATATCGATAGAGTCGTAATTGCTCAAATTTAAAATTATAGAAATACAAAAGAGTGGCGAAGCCTTTGGCTTCGCCACTCTTTTAATTACACTAAGCCCTCTTTTAAAGCCTTTACGGCAGCTTGCGTTCTATCATCCACGACGAGTTTTTGTATAACATTACAAACATGTGCTTTTGCAGTATGTTCACTTATAGTCAAAAGTTGTGCAATTTCATGATTTGACTTACCATCCACAATAAGTTTTAAAACCTCGTATTCCCTTTGCGTTAAATTGGAATGTTGTTCACGAAAAGCAGCTCTTGTCATTTGTCTTTGAGGAATAATTGCACCATTGTTTTTATCTCTCAAAATAGGTACGGCTTGTGGGTCAATCCACATTGCACCCTCTTTAATGCTTCTAATTATCATCATCAAAATATCTGTATTAATGTCTTTCAAAACATAGGCACTTGCACCAGCAGAAAGCGAATTAAAAATTTCTTTCTCGGATAAATGACTTGTTAAAACTACAACCTTAATTTTGTTATTATATTCTAAAACTTTTTTAGTAAGTTCAATTCCTGACATATCAGGCAAACCTATATCCATCAAAACCACATCTATCTGCATTGTTTTAATAATATCCATGGTTTCTTTTGCATTCTCCGCCTCTGCAACAATTTTTAAATCATTATATCCGTCAAACAAGGATTTTAAACCAACTCTCATTAGTTTATGGTCTTCTACCATTAAAATTCTTACTGGCAAACTTGTCATGATAAATTCCCCCTACTTTCTCCGTATTTTGATAATATATTTCTTTTCAACAAAAAAAATCCGAAAGAATGAAACATAAAGGGTCATTATTTTTCGGATTTTTATACTATCTAAAATCTAATTTATTATTTAAGTAAAGTATTTGAAACTTTATCCATAAAAGCTGCTGTATTTCTCAAAGCTGCTTGTGCTCTTGCAGAATCTTGAGGTTTGTTAGAAACTTGAGGATTTGTTGCAACTGTTTGTTGAGCTTGAACTTGAGGTTGTTGAACAACTGGAGCTTCATTATCTTCTAAAGATTTTGCAACTTCTGCAAGTTGTTCTCTGTTTAACATTTGAGATGGTTGTTGACTCATAATCAAGTTTCTGCAAGCTTCTTGAACTAATTTGTAATCTTCTGTTTCTGTTCCTTCAGCTTCCATTCTTTGGTTTGCTGCTTCTAATAAAGTTTGTAAAACTTCTTCGTCATTTTGAGCCATTTCAGCGATTGCATTTGTTTCTTCGTCTTTAGCTTTTTCTAATTCAGATTTACCAACTAATTTTCTTGAAGCATTTGATGTTAAAGTTTGTACAATTGAACCACCAACGTATGAGCAAGCTTTATCAGCAAATACACCAATTAAAGCACCGACTTTAGTATTGCCTGTCAAACCTTTGATAACACTACCAACTTTTGAACCTAAAACAGAACCTGCTACCCAACCTGCTACTGATGAAAGAGTTGTTACTGCTGATTTACCTAATTGTTTGAAACCTCTTTTTGCACCTAATTTTTTGAAAGTAGGAACAACGTTTGTTGCAACTTCAACACCACCTTCAACGGCTAACATAAATGTACCAGCTTCATTTCTGTAAGCATCTAAACATTTTGAGAAAGTTGGAGATTTAACTGCTAATTTGTTTAAACCATTGTTTATAGCTGTAATACCTAAAGCATTTTTAACACCATTAACAATGCCACCAGTTTTTGCAGCTTCTGCGTAATCTAAAGCTCTTGCTTCAACTAATTTTTGGTTTGCTTTTTTCAATAAGTTTTTAGCATTACCAGTTGAACCAGTTACGCCTTTAGCATAATTTTGAGCTTGTTTATATAAATCTTGTGTTTGTTTTGATAAAGTTTTTGTATATTCTTCTACTGGAATATTTGATAAAACGTTTTGAGCATTTGCGTTTCTTAAAACGCCATTAATACCAGATTTTTTTAATACATTATTTGTTGCTTTTGCATCTTTTACAACTTCATTGAAAGCATTTTTGTAATTGCCTTTATTTGACTTTAACCATTGATAGCCCTCAAATGCAGACATTGTCAATGGATATGACATTAAGTTCATTGGGTCTAAGCCATCGGTAATTTTTTCTTCTCTAGGTTTAACTTGCAAACCATTAGCATATCTTGCTAGGATTTGTAAGTCCTTTTGAGGATATCTATATGATTTTGAACCTAAACCTTGTACCAATTTAACCACCAATTAATAAACCTTACTCTTATATAAAAACTTTTTCTACATGGAAATTGCCTATTTTCCATGGTTTTGGGAGTTTTTGTTAACTTATGTAACAAAAATCAGCTTTGCTGAAATTTTGAATTTCCAAAATTGTTTATAGAGGAGTAGAGAGTAAAATGTGAGGAGTTTTGACATGCCTGTCGGTAATATGAAGATTGATCCGTTGCAACAACAAATGGAAATGGTTCTTAGTAATTCCAAACCAAAAACGGATGAAGAAAAAGCCGAAGATAGATCGGACATGTTATTTTCTTACATGAATATGATTGCTTTCAACAATAAAGTAGATTTGAAATTAAATTAAACACACACTAACTAAACACTTACTCACACACACTTTTAGACATTAATTACCTTAAATGAAAGTTTTAATGTAAAGCCTGATTTATTTACAAATCGGGTTTTTTTTTGTAGAATATCAACATAAACAATGAGGACATAAAATATGAAATTATGTGTTTACTTTGGAACATTTAACCCTATCCATAATGCTCATCTAGCAGTAGCTAACTTTGTAAGAGCAAATTTTGATTTTGATGTAATTTTGTTTGTACCAGCTTACAAACCACCTCACAAAGATATTGATGATGAATTAGCTCATCACAGACTTAATATGGTTAAATTAGCTATTTCTGGTGAAAGCAAATTTAGTTTCAGCAATATTGAATACAGTAATGTAAGATATTCATACACTTACCTTACTATCCAAGAATTATACAAACGTTATACTGGTATTGAGGGTAAAATCAACTTTATCATCGGTTCTGATGCATTTAAAGAATTTGAAACTTGGTATGAAGCTGAAGAATTAAAGAAATTAATTAAATTTATTGTATTCCCAAGACAAAAAGAATTTAGCCTTCATCAGTTTGATTATTTAAAAGAAAGAGGCTATGATTTTGAAATAGCACCTCTTCAATTTATTGATTTATCCTCAAGAGTTATCCGCTCAAGAATCAAAAAAGGTAAATCAGTTCAAGGTTTATTACCACCTGCGGTAATTGATTATATCAATAAAAACGAATTGTATAGACCAAAACCTGAAGAAGATGAGGGTACTATTTTGTTAAATACAATCAAAATTAACACAGAAAACGAAAATGAAAACAACGATAAAAATTAAGCCTCTTAGCGAAATAAAAGAATGGCTAAAAGAAAATTTAAATGACGAAAGATTTAGACACACACTTGGTGTTGCAGACTGTGCTAGAGAATTGGCTTTAAAATATGGAGCAAATCCTGAAAAGGCATATCTTGCCGGTCTTCTTCACGATTGTGCAAAATGCTTGGATAAAGAAACTTCTAAATCATATTTTGATAAAGTTGAAATTACAGAAGAAGAAAAAATAAATTACAAAACTTGGCACGCACCTATCGGAGCATATTTCGCAAAAACATTATTTCACGTAGAAGATGAGGAAATTTTATCTGCAATTCGTTGGCATACTTTGGGTAAAATAAACATGTCACTATTTGAAAAAATCATTTTTTTGGCAGATAAAATTGAAACTGAAACACGAGATAAAGACTGGTGTGAACTTAATAGAAAACTTTTACAAGAAGAAAATGGCTTAGACAAAGCACTTTTAAATTGCTATAACGCAACAATAAAAAGTCTTTGCGATAGAAACCTAAAAATCTGCAAATTAACAATTGATATTTATAACGAATTATTAGACTGCGTCTAGCCTTGACTAGTTCAAGTTAAAGGGTTGAACTTGATAAAAAAATACGTTATAATATAAACACAACAAGTGGCATTTAGCGAAAGCTAAATTTTTACACCACTATTTAGTTGATTAAACTAAAGTTAGCGTTACGGTTGCAATTGTGAACGCTAACTTTTCTTTATTGAAGAAAACAGCTATTATATAGAATATAACGGCTAGCGTTCTAATTGTTTGCATAAGCAACACCCCCTTTCTTGATGCAAGTAGCATCATAAAAGAAATGTGTGGTGTCCACTTGTTGCATTAAATTTTAAAAGTACAATTTATCATATTGTACATATTTTACATACTAAAATACATACAATAATTATACGATTTATTTTGACAAACGTTAATCTCTTGTTTTTTTAATAAATAAATTAATTGCCTCTTTAAAATTTTTCGGAGTATCTAGGGTATTTTCTTCTACGTCAATACCAAATTCTGGTTTGCCTGATAATTTTTTATACGAAATTAATGTAAAATAGATAATCAAAGACGAAATAACTACCCAAGCTATTGCAATAAAAAATTTAATCAATACGTTTGAATTAGGTTTTTTAAATGCATCCTCGTCTGCGATTTCATCAATATCTTTAATCGTTACATCTTCTTGTGGTTGTTGAAGATTTGCAGTAGGAACTTCTGCAACTGGCACATTGTCTTGCACCGCAGGAGTTTTTGCAACCACTTCAATTTCGTCATCACTAACAACAGCAAAAGCCGTAACGCCACAAATTAGTGGCATTACGATTGCTATTAAAACTATAAAATTTTTGATTTTTTTAATCATTTTTATCTATTCTTCTGTTGTTGTTTCTTTTTTTCTAGTTGTTCTTTTTTTAGTTGTTTTACCGGCTTTACTTGCACCTCTGTTTGGTCTTCTACCTTTTTTAGGTGCTTCCTCTGCTGGTTGTTCTTCAACTGCAACTGGAAATTCTGCAACAACTTCTTGTTTTGGTTCTTCAATTTTTGGTGAAACTTCTTCATTTGGTGACATTACCACTTCAGCAGTTTCAATTGGAGAATTTTCTACAAATTCTTTAATTTGTTTTTTGTTATTAAATTTCTTATTTTTTTGTTGTTTCTTTTCTTTTTTAATTTGTGTTGTTTCTTCTTGTGCAACTAAAGATGGATTTTCATTATTTTCCAAAGCCTCTACTTGTTCTCTTTGTTCTCTTTGAGGTCTGTCATTTTGGTTTTTATGATTGTTGTTATTGTTTTTCTTAAAGTTGCTTACAGGAAGTTTCATTTTAGCAGCTTTAGCTCTGTATTCACCCTCAGCAGTTGGAGAAGAGAATTTGAAATCTTCCATAATATATCCAGCACCTTGACAATGTGGACATTTTTTAGCAAAAATTTCTGTTAAACTTTGACCTTGTCTGTGTCTTGTCAATTCTACAAGACCTAAGTCTGACAATTGACCAACTTGTGGTTTTGCTTTATCCTTTTCGAATGCAATTTCAAGTTCTTCCATAACCGCAAGCTTGTCTGCTCTTGAAAGCATATCGATAAAGTCTACAATTACCATACCACCAATGTTTCTCAATCTTAATTGACGAGCAATTTCGTGAACTGCCTCGATATTTGTTTTTAGAATTGTTTCATCTTGAGTACCAGCACTTACGAATTTACCTGAGTTTACATCGATTACTGTTAACGCTTCAGTTTGTTGGATAAACAAATATCCACCTGATGGCATATTAACTTTGATTTGTAAAGCGGCTTTGATTTCTTTATGAATATTTGTAGCGATTAATAAAGGTTCAGAACCTTTGTATAATTCAACTTTAATTTCTTTATTCATGTGCCAGTTTTGTAATAGAGTTTGAACTCTATTCAATGCAAAAGCTGTATCTACAAGAATTTCTTTAACATCTTCTGTACAAGCTTCACGGATAACTCTGTATAATAAGTCTTGGTCACGAGATAAAAGATTTGGAGCTTCAAGTGATTCAGATGCAGTAATAATATTATTCCATTTTTCTAAAAGGATTTCTAAATCCTCTTGAATATCTGCCTCTGATTGATTTTCAGCCTCAGTCCTAATAATTACACCTAAACCAACTGGTTTTAAAAGGCTAACGATAGATTTTAATCTTGCTCTTTCTTTTACAGATTCAATTTTTTTACTTACGTTAATACCAGCTTCTGATGGAATCAATACCAAAAATCTTCCTGGTAAGCTGATTTCTGTAGTAACACGAGGACCTTTATGACCTGTAGGTTCTTTTGTAACTTGTACTACTAATTTTTGTTTTGGTGATAATTTATCTTGCAAAGCACCTTTGCCCATTACGTCTTGAGCGTGCAAAAAACCCATTTTGTCATAACCAACATTAACGAAAGCTGCGTCAATACTTGGTAAAATGTTTTCTACAGTTGCTAAATATACATCACCTAATAAAACTTCTCCACGGTTGATGAAAAATTCACTAACTTTTCCATCTTCCATCAATGCAGCGATATTATCTCTTTCTGCAATTACAATCTTTTTTCCTTCTTCGTGAGAATTTCCTTGTTTTTTCATAACACCTTTTTCCTTTATATGTTTAAACTTCTTTTAAATTTTCGTCCAAAAATTTAGTTCTTTTAATATCAAAGATAGTATTTGAGTCGATAAGGTTCATAAGAACATCTGCTCTAACAGCGGGTATTTCTGACTGTTGACCTGTTTTCAAAATAATAAACAGTTTTTCACCCTCAAATCTATAAGATTTTATTGAAGATTTTATATTTAATGTTTTTAGTAAACCTTTTTTGTTTTTCTTCTCGATTAAAATTTTTGGAGAAGACAAAACTCTATCACAATTATACATGAAAGTTTTAAAATCGCAAACAGAGTTGTTAAATAGTTTTATCTCATATTCTGCCCAACAAACAGTAGTATCGATAGAATTTGCGTGTTTATCAATACGTTTTGCCTCTTTTACTTCACAATGTTCAGGAAGAACTCTTTTTAATTCGTTTTTAATTTCTTCTTCAGTTAAATCGTTATAACATTCAAAATCAACAAGTTCGCAATCACTTTCTACAAACAATGGTAAAGCAACACCCATAGAAACCTTCATTGTAGGATTAAACCCTTGTGTGAATGCCATATCAAAATTTGTGCGACACATTGATTTGATAAAGAAATTTTGAAAATCTAGGTGAGAGAAGTATCTCAAATTACCAGATTTTGTAACTTTTAATCTGTATCTATAAACAACATCTTTATTGATTTCTCTATGTTCAGAAGAAACCTCTTTTGGTATGTATTTTTTATCATAGATTTTTTTAACTTTTAAATTTCTGCAAACACCACAATTTACACAATGTTGTTCGCAAGTTGGAGTAAATCCCTCTTTATTAAAAGCTTTATGATAATCATCTAATAACCAAGATTTATCAAGACCAGTATCAACAAAATCCCATGGTAATTCTTCATCTAAAGAATATTGATGATTTGCCAAATCTTCTAAATCAAAACCTAATTCTTTTGCCGTATCTTTCCAAACATCTTGGTCAAAATATTCACCCCAAGCATCTAAATAACAACCCTTTTTATAAAGTTCTTCGATATATTTACAAAGACTTGCATCACCTCTTGTAAGTACAGCCTCAACTTGTGAAATAAAAGGCTCGTGATAATTGATTTTCACACCTTTAATTGTTTTCAATTTTTCTTTTAGGTAATGAATATGTTCCATAATTTCGTCAATACGCATTTGCGGAACCCATTGGAACGGAGTATGTGGTTTTGGTACAAAAACTGATAATGTGCAAGTTATATCAAGAGAATGTTTTAGTCCCAATTCTTTCTTCATAACCTTTTGTTTCCAACGGATTGTACCCAAAAGATTTGCCATTTCTTCCATATCTTCAAGAGTTTCAGTAGGAAGTCCAGCAATAAAATAAAATTTGATTTTTGACCAACCGTTTTTGTAAAGTTCTAAAGCAACATCAATAATTTGCTCACGAGAAATGTTCTTCTTAATTACATCTCTAAGTCTTTGACTACCAGCCTCTGGAGCAAGTGTCATTGCAGCTTTTCTAACCTCTTGAGTCAAATGTGCAAGTTCAAGATTAAAACCGTCAATTCTTTGACTTGGCAAAGATACAGAAACTTTTTTATCTTTAAATTCACAGTTTAATTCCTTAATTACTTCATTAATGTTTGTATAATCATTTGAAGATAGTGAAAGCAAAGAATATTCATCATATCCGGTATTTTTAACAAGTTCTTTTGTAATTTTTATAACATCTTCTGCACTTCTTTCACGAACAGGTAAAGTCACGTGCCCTGGTTGGCAGAAACGACACATTCTAGTACATCCACGGCGAATTTCAATTACAGCTCTATCATGAACTGAAGTTGAATACGGTACAGGATATTTTTTAAGTGCATTGTCATAAGTTAGTTGTACAATTCTTTTTGTAACTTTTTTAGGATATTTTGCTGACCAAACACCCTCAAGCTCACAAAGTTTTTTGATTTTTTCATCACGAGATGCATTTTTGTTTTCTTCTAAAACCTTGCAAACCTCTAAAATCAATTCTTCTCCGTCACCAACTAAGAAACAATCAATAAATTCACTCATTGGTAATGGATTAAACGTACAAGGGCCACCAGCTAAAATAATTGGGTCATTTTCTGTTCTATCAGAATTTTTGTATGGAATTTGTGACATTTCCATCATTTTTAAAACAGTTGTATAAGCTAGTTCATACTGAATAGAAAAACCAACCACATCAAAATCTTTTATTGCTCTTTTGCTTTCAAGTCCATACAAAGTAGCTGGTTGAAAATCTTTTTCTGGAGCGTAAACTCTATCAGCCATATAATTAGGTTCATCGTTTACCAAAGAATATAAAATTCTTTGTCCCAAATTACTGATACCGATTTCGTATTTGTCAGGAAAAGCAAAAGCAAAACGAATTTTTGCATCATCAAAACTTTTATTGTAAGACAAAAATTCGCCACCAATGTATTGGTAAGGCTTGTTACAATGATACAAACTTTCGTGATATTTTTCTATAAATTCCATTTTATGCTAAATCTTCTGGGAAATATTTATCTATTTCAATAATCATTCCATTAAGAGTATTGTTTTCAAATTTTTCTAAAAACTTGAACAAATCTGTATTTGGAACGTCGTAATTGTATAAGATAACTTCTCCGTCAACTTTTCTCATTACTCTAACAATGTAATGGCATTCTTCTGCATATTGTTTTAAGTAATCGTATTTAAACTTTTTACCATTTTTATCTCTGGCGATTTTTACATAATGAAAACCCTCAAAAAACTTGATTACATCATCATGTTCATCATTTTTTGAGTGACTATGTTTTTGAAATAGATTTATTACTTTTTCATTTATTTCGTCAGACATCAAAATTCCTCTATAAAACAATGATATTAAAAATTGAAAAAGATGTAAAGAGTATAGCCAAAAATTTTAAAAACCTTTATAATGAGTTAAAAAGTGAGGGAAAAATAATGCTACCATTAATAACAGAAGAACATTCAACACTAACTTATGCCGAAGTCTTTCAAGACATAGCCGGCTGGAGAAAACAAATGGTACAACATCTAAAAGAAGAAAATCCTGAAGTTAACTCAGCAATTTTAGAGGTAGCAAACAATACAGATTTAGACCCAAAAGCCGTAGCTCTTGGTGCATTTATGGTTTATCGTATGTTGGAAATGGCAATTGAAGAGTAATTTTTAAATTTTGTTACATAATGCATACAATAAACATTATTTAAGCTATTATTAAATAAAAGGGGTTTATAATATGGACTTAAAATATAAAAGAATTTTACTAAAAATTAGTGGCGAAGCATTAATGGGCGAACAAGACTTTGGTATTGATTACAAGCCTGTTCAAATGATTGCACAAGAAATTAAAAACATTCACGAAGAGGGTGTAGAAATCGCTGTTGTAGTTGGCGGCGGAAATATTTTCAGAGGAATGAAAAACAGCACAAAATTAGGTATGGATAGAGCATCAGGCGACTATATGGGTATGCTTGCAACTGTTATGAACGCTCTTGCTCTTCAATCAGCTTTAACTCAAATCGATGTGGAATGTAGAGTTCAAACAGCAATCGATATGAACCAAATCGCTGAACCATACAGAAGATTTAAAGCACAAAGACATTTAGAAAAAAATCGTGTTGTAATTTTTGCAGCAGGTACAGGAAACCCATTCTTCACAACTGATACAGCATCAGCTTTGAGAGCGTCTGAAATTGGTGCTCAAGCTATGTTAATGGCTAAAAATGGTGTAGATGGTGTTTATACAGATGACCCAAATATTAATCCTGAGGCTAAAAAATTAGAAAATATTAGTTATGATGAAATCATTAAAAATGGTTTAAAAGTAATGGACACATCAGCTTGTTCATTATGCAAAGAAAACAATATTCCAATTATCGTATTCGATTTCAAAGCTCAAGGTAGCATTAAGAAAATCGTTTACGGCGAAAAAGTTGGAACTTACGTAGGTGCTTAGTTTGTTAAGACACAACTAATTCTGAACTTGTTTCAGACTCTCGATATAGAAAGTTATTATTTAAGAAAGAGGTAAATATGTCATTAGATGAATTATTCGTAAACGGCGAAGAAAAAATGGAAAAAGCTATCGAACAACTTAACCGTGAATTCAAAACAGTTAGAACAGGTAGAGCTAATCCAAACATTTTAGATAGAGTACACGTTGACTACTACGGAGCTCCAACTCCATTACGTCAAATGGCTCAAGTAACAGTTCAAGACGGTACAACTTTAGTTATCGCTCCATTCGACAAATCAATTCTTAAAGAAGTTGAAAAAGCTTTAACAAAAGCTGAATTAGGCGTTATGCCAAACAACGACGGTGTTGTTATCCGTATGATGTTCCCACCTTTAACAGAAGAAAGAAGAAAAGAAACTGCTAAAGATGTAAAAAAATTCGGTGAAGAATCAAAAGTTGCTATCAGAAACGTACGTCGTGATATGACAGACGCTTTGAAAAAACTTGAAAAATCTGAAAACTTACCAGAAGACGTAGTTAAAGATAATCAAGACAAAATTCAAAAATTAACTGACAAATATACAGGTAAAATTGAATCTATGGTAAGCGAAAAAGAAAAAGAGGTTTTAACTGTATAATGGAAAACACAACTCCTAAAAAATCAGCAATACAAAGATTAATCACAGGTCTTATTTTTGGATTTACAGCACTATTTTTATTAATAGCTGGCGGACTTCCGTTGTTGCTATTAATTGCAGTTGTTGTAATTATCGGCTCAATAGAATACGTTAAAATTCTTCAACACAAGGGATTTTATCCAAGCATAAAAGTAATACTTGTGGTGAACACTATCTTTGCAGTTATCGCATACTTTAATTGTTCAAGATTAATGCCAGTAGCACTTTCAGCTGGGTTGATAATTGCTTTCATGTGGGTATTGTTCAAGGGTAGACAACCTTATATCGCTAATGTTGCAACTACCGTTTTAGGATTTATCTATTGTGGGTGGTGTCCTTTGTACCTATTATTCTTAAGAGATTTAGGTGCACAAAACAGCACTTCTATAGAAATGATATTAAAAACTGACATCTTTAACGCTGGATTAGGTTATGTAATCTTTTTATTACTTTGCGTAGTTATGACAGACGTTGGATGTTATGTTATTGGTAAAAACTTTGGAAAACATAAACTTGCACCAGTAATCAGCCCTAACAAAACTATTGAAGGGTCAGTTGGTGGTGCAGTTTGTGCTATCCTTTTAGGTTTGGTTATTGCGTATTTTATAAAATTACCTTTTTATCACGCAATAATAATGAGTATTATAGTTACTGCATTTGCTCAAATTGGCGATTTATGTGAATCATTAATCAAGAGAGATGCAGGTGTTAAGGATTCAGGCGACCTACTTCCAGGTCACGGTGGATTTTTAGACCGTTCTGATAGTTATATTTTAACTATTCCTGTTCTTTATTACTATTGTGCATACTTTGTTCAATCGAATGATTTGCTAATGAATATTGGTAACTTTATCAAAGGACTATTTTAGTGAATATTAAAGATTTAGAAAAAGTTTTTGGTATTGAAATTACTGACGAAGAATTATTTACAAAAGCTTTAACACATTCTTCGTACACAAAGGAAAACTCTCTAAGTTCACTATTAAACTACGAACGTTTAGAATTTTTTGGCGATGCTGTTTTAAAACTTGCAGTATCAGAAATTTTGATGGAAAAGTTTCCAACTTCAAACGAGGGCGAACTTACAAAAATCCGTTCAATCATTGTATCTGATGCAACATTATCTGTCGTAGCAAAAGAATTAGGTTTAAATGAATTTTTAATCCTTGGTAAAAACGCAGAAAAATCAGGCGAAAGAACAAGAGCATCTATTAACGCTTGTGCAGTTGAGGCCTTAATTGGGGCATATTTTTTAACTGGCAAAAAGAGAGAAATTGTTGAATTTTTAGGTAAAATTTTTGAACCTAAAATATTAGATGTTAAAAATAATTTTGCAAAATATAATGCAAAAGAAATTTTGCAAGAATATACACAAAAAAGAACAAAAGAACTTCCAGCATACCATTTAGTAAGGGAATTTGGACCGCAACATGACCCAAGCTTTGAGATAGAAGTTACTTATCAAAATAAGGTTTTAGCTTGCGAAATTGGAAAATCTAAAAAAGAAGCAGAACAAAAATGTGCTTATGAAGCATGTAAAAAGTTAGGAGTTATCAATGAATAATGTAATAATTTCACCATCAATTTTATCAGCAGATTTCACAGAACTAGGACGTGACGTTAGAGCAGTAGAAGACGGTGGTGCTGATTGGATTCACGTAGACGTTATGGATGGACATTTTGTTCCAAACATTTCTATCGGTGTTCCTGTAGTTAAATCATTAGGCAAAGTTGCAAGAGTTCCTCTTGATGTACATTTAATGATTGAAAATCCTGAAAAATATATTGAACCATTTGCAAAAGCAGGTGCAAATATTATCACTTTCCACTACGAAGCAACACAAGATAAAACAGACGAAGTTATTGAATTAATTCGCTCATTTGGTTGTAAAGTTGGTATTTCAATTAAACCTAAAACAAACCAAGAAGTATTATTCCCATATTTAGACAAAATTGATATGGTACTTGTAATGACAGTTGAACCAGGCTTTGGCGGACAAGAATTTATGGGTTATTGTGCACAAAAAATTCCTTATATCAGAGCAAAAGCACCTGAAAGCTTGATTGTACAAGTTGACGGCGGTATCAACGAACAAACTGCGAAAATCTGTAAAGGTTTAGGTGCAAATTCACTTGTTGCAGGTAGCTATATCTACGGTAGCGATGACATTAAATCAGCAATCGAAAGCTTGAGATGATTTAGTTGGGG
Source organism: Cyanobacteria bacterium UBA791 (assembly GCA_002297005.1). Classification (GTDB taxonomy): domain Bacteria; phylum Cyanobacteriota; class Vampirovibrionia; order Gastranaerophilales; family Gastranaerophilaceae; genus UBA791. The sequence goes on from DBIX01000048.1 coordinate 21,156, forward strand.
TAGAAACCCCAACCTACAATAAATTTAAAAATAGGTCGGCTTAATAAAACCGACCTATTTTTTTGTAAAGATTGCGTAACATGGATAGCAAATTATTTTTTTATATGCATTATACTAAACGTATAGAAGAAAAAGGAAATATTATGCGTATACAAGCAGTTACTCCTAGCTTTACAACTAGACCCCAAGCAGTACAAAATAAAAAAGTTATAACTCGTCCAATAGAAAAACCAATGAAACAAATCGAAGTTCAAACTCCAGTTACACAAAAAATGGAGTTTAATTGGTTTCCAAGTATTTTCAGTTCAAAAACATCAAAAGATATGGACGAGGTTAAATCTATAAAAAATGACCAAGGTTTTCAACGTTATGATAAAGAAGACCAAAAAGAAATCAAAAAATATTTGAAAAAAGGCGAACTTGATGTTGATACAGTAAAAACTTTTGCTCAAACTAATTTAACTATCAAAGGTATGAGTGAGGCTTATCAATTTTCAAAAACAACAAAAGACCCTAAAAAAGAACAACAAAATATTTTAAAAGCTGTTGTTGAGTTTGAAAAACCTGAAATGAAAATGCCTCAACAATACAAAGAATATAGAACAGGACTTGAAAGAGGAAAAAATTCAACATATAAACTTACAAACCACGATGGTTCACATATAGCTACATATAAAGCTGAAAGTAAGAAAGTTTGTGAGTCTACAGTAGAGGCTGGACCTTATCATCCATCACCAAGACATTCTGATTCATCAGACTCTAGCTCATCTAGTTCAAGTAGTTCTACAACAAACAGAAATGATGATTTTTGGGATCCAATGAATCCAATGAGCCCAATTAGTCCAATAAATCCAATGAATTGGTAAGAAGAGAATTAAACAAAAAGAGTGGCAAAAGATTAAAATCTTTTGCCACTCTTTTATTAATAAATTTTATATATTTTACTCCTGTCAAATCACAGATTTGAAACGTCGCTATCGTAATGTTCCGTCTTCCAAAGCCTTGCACTTCTGCAAGTCTTTTCAGACTTCACACCGGCTGGAGCTATTCATTAATCGCATCAGCACAATGTTTACAAATGCCGTTTTCGTTTAATTCAGCGTATTTCCAACATCTTGCACATTTTTCGCCTTGTGCTTTTACAACCCAAACTGTTGTATCATTTTCTGTATATTCATTCAATACATCAGCTGGTTTTTCTTCTGTAACATAGGCTTGAGATGTAATGTAAATGTTTGAAAGTTCATCTTCATTAGCTTTCAATAATTCAGCATCTGGAGATTTGATATAAACTGCAACTTCAAGAGAGCTACCAACTTTTTTATCAGCTCTTAGAGGTTCAATTGCTTTTGTTACAATTTCTCTTGATTTCAAGATTTTTGCAAAATCTTCTTCAAGTTGTTCGTTATTCCATTCATCATTTTCTTTAACCCAGTCAGATAAAAGAATTGATTTCAAGCCTTGACGTTGACATTCAGGAATATTTTGCCAAATATCTTCTGCTTGGTGAGGCATTACTGGAGTTAGAACTCTTACTAATGCGTGCATTGTTTCGTACAATACAGTTTGACAAGCTCTTCTTGATAATGATTTTTTACCTGATGTATAAAGTCTATCTTTTACAATATCAAGGTAGAATGATGATAAGTCAACTGCTGCAAAATTTTGTAAGCATTGGAAGTATTTATAGAATTCATAGCTTTCGAATGCATCTGTTACTTCAACAACTAATTTATTCAATTTTGATAATGCAAATTTATCAATGCTCTTTAATTCATTGTAAGGAACATAGTCTTTTGCAGGGTCAAAGTCAAACAAGTTGCCTAGTAAAAATCTTGCAGTATTTCTTGTTTTTCTGAAGATTTCAGAAAGTTGTTTAACAATGTTATCACCGATTTTAATATCGTTTCTATAATCAACTGAGGCTGCCCATAATCTAAGAATATCAGCACCATAGTTTTTAATAATATCATCTGGTCTAATGTAGTTACCCAAAGATTTTGACATCTTTCTACCGTCTTCACCAAATACGAAACCGTGTGTTAAAACTTGTTTGTAAGGTGCTTTACCTTGAGTAGCAACAGATGTTAGTAAAGAAGATTGGAACCAACCTCTGTGTTGGTCAGAACCCTCTAAATACATATCAACAGGAGTGTGATTTAACTCCTCAGCTCTTGCCTCAACAACAGCTTTCCAAGACACCCCTGAATCAAACCAAACATCCATAATATCTTTTTCTTTACGGAAATGAGTTTTGCCACATTTAGGGCAAACAAAACCCTCTGGCATAAGTTCTTTTTCAGAATATTTAACCCAAGCATCAGAAGATTCTTTTTCAAACATTTTTGCTACGTGTTCTATTGTTTCGTCAGTAACAATAACTTCACCACAATCTTCGCAATAGAATACAGGAATTGGAACACCCCAAGCTCTTTGTCTTGAAATACACCAGTCTGTACGACCCTCTACCATGTTTGAAATTCTTGCTTCACCTGAAGCTGGAATAAATTTAACTTTTTTAATTTCTTCTAGAGCTTTATCTCTAAATTTATCAACTTTTACGAACCATTGAGGAGTTGCTCTGTAAATAACAGGTTTTTTACATCTCCAACAATGTGGATAACTGTGTTGAATATCAGCTGCAGCAAGCAAAGCACCGCAATCTTTTAATTTGTCGATTACAATAGAATTTCCTTTGTAATAAGGAATACCTGCTAAATCGCCTGCCTCTTCTGTCCAAACACCTTTTGAATCAAGTGGTGAATAAACACCGATTTTGTATTTACAACAAACTTCATAGTCTTCTAAACCGTGACCAGGAGCTGTGTGAACAGAACCAGTACCAGCCTCTAATGTAACGTGTTCACCACATAAAATTGGTGATTTTCTGTCATACAATGGATGAACTGGAGTTAAGTTTTCTAAGTCTTGCCCCTTGCAAGTGCCTAAAACTTTAATATCAGCCTCATTCCAGTCAACATCTTTTAAGAAACTTGCCAACAATTCTGTTGCTGCATAATAAATATCATTTTTGTATTCAAAGAATGTATATTCGAATCTAGGATGTACACTAATTGCCAAGTTTGATGGAATTGTCCATGGAGTTGTTGTCCAAATTACAGCGTACATATCTTTGTCTGTATTTAAGAAATCAAATTTTGATTTTAAAGTATTTACACTTTCATCATCAAATTTAAATCTTACATAAATTGAAGTTGATGTATGATCTGCATATTCAACCTCTGCCTCTGCTAAAGCAGTTTCGCAAGATGCACACCAATAAACTGGTTTTAAACCTTTTTCGATATAACCTTTTTTGTACATTTCACCAAATACTCTAACTTGTTCAGCCTCGTATTTGCCGTCAATTGTAAGGTATGGATGTTCCCAATTACCTAAAACACCTAGTCTTTTGAATTCTGATTCTTGACCTTTTAAACTGTTATGTGCGTATTCACGACATTTAGCTCTTAATTCAGCAGGAGTAACCGCATTACGACCTCCCTCAATATTTTTTACAACTTTGTTTTCGATAGGTAAACCGTGTCCGTCATATCCTGGAACATAAGGTGCATAGTAACCTTTTTGAGATTTATATTTGATTAAAATATCTTTTAAAATTTTGTTTAAAGCTGTACCTACGTGAATTTTTTCTGAACTTAAATATGGAGGTCCATCATGTAAAATAAAGCTATTTGTTTTATCTCTTTGAGAAATCATTTCCTCATAAATATTATTTTCTGCCCAAAATTCTTGAATTTCAGGTTCTCTCTTTGTAGCATTTGCTCTCATTTGCAATGTTGTTTGAGGCAAATTCAAAGTATCTTTGTACTCGCTTTTTTTATTATCTTCTGCCATCTATCTTTCCTCTAAATTAATATACTAAATTTAAACTTTTGCCATAGCCTTGTTATTAGCTCTAAATCTAGCTAACAAAGCTTTTCTACGAGAAGCACGTGAAATATAGTGTTGCATTTTTGTATCGTCAAATTGACCTTCCCAACGAGCAACAACAACAGTTGCAACACAGTTACCAATCAAGTTAATTGTTGTTCTACCCATATCTAAAATATGATCAATACCTAACAAAATTGCAACCCCAATAATTGGGTAATTGAAAGTTGTTAAAGTACCTGCAAGAACAATTAATGAAACTCTTGGCACACCAGCAATACCTTTGCTTGCAAACATCAAGGCAAGCATAATTGCTAATTGTTGTTCAATATTCAAATGAATCCCAACAAGTTGAGTTGAGAATAATACCGCAACAGAAACACCTAAAGTACTTCCGTCCAAATTAAACGTATAACCAGTTGGCATAACAAAACTTACAATATTTCTTGGGACACCAAACTTTTCCAAAATCTCCATAGATTTTGGTAAAGCCGCCTCAGAACTTGTTGTTGTAAATGCCAATAATATTTGATCTTTAATTGCTGACATTAGTTTCCAGAACGGAACTCTAACAATATGACAAACAACATTTAAAACTAAGAATACGAATATTGCTAAAGCACTATACAAGCAGAAAATTACTTTCCCGTAACTTTTTAGAACACCAATACCATTGATACCAATAGCTGAAGCTACCGCCCCAAAAATACCAAATGGAGCAAAATACATAACGTATTCTGTAAATTTAAACATAACTTTCGCAGTAGCATTTAATACATCTAAAACAGGTTTAGCAGATTTTCCAACCGCACAAATCGCAACTGCAAAGAATAAAGAGAAGATAACTATTTGCAATAAGTTACCATCTGCCATAGCTTTTACAACAGAAGTTGGAAACATACCAATCAACATATCCGCAAAAGAATTGTTTGGATTGATAGTAGCCAAATGTTGAGCTGCTTGCATATCATGAGCACTAACTGCTGTATTAATTACGCCCTCACCAGGTTTTACAATATTACCCATTGCAAGACCAATAATCAAAGCGAAAGTTGTAACTATTTCAAAATAAATTAATGTTTTTAAACCAATTTTACCAAGTGATTTAATATCACCGTGACCTGCAATACCAACTACCAAAGTTGAGAATAGCAATGGAGCAATAATCATTTTAATCATATTTAAAAAGATTTTTGCTAATGGTGCAGTTTTAACCGCCAAAGAAGGACATAACCAACCAAATAAAGCACCCAAAATAAGGGCTGAAAATATTGCCGTAGTTAGTTTTGAATTTTTCACGCTATTTCCTTTCCTTCTTCCAACATTACAATTATATTATAAAAATTCTTTGAAATGGCATTCCTTGATATAATTTTTACATGTTTGTAATTAATTTTTTACGTTCAGAAAGAAAATCAGGTAAATCAGTAGTGGTTTCAAGTACAGTTATAGCACCCTCTTCAAGCAATCTTGATTTTAATTTTTCGCTCTTATCACGAGGTGGAAGAACACCAATGCCATTTACTTTAGAATTTCTAGCACAAATCATATCATCTACTGTATCACCTAGATAATAAATTTCATTAGCAATAACTTTTTCTTTTATTATAGAAACACCTTTTGTATCTGGTTTTTGGTGATTCCAACCAACGTTTTCAAAAGTAATTATCGGATAAAAATATTTTTTCAAATTCCATTTATTTACAGTATATGTAGCAGAGGCTTTATCCCTGCCTGTAAAAATAGCTAGATTATAATTTTTTACCAATTCTTTTACACAGTCTTCTGTCAAAATTAGAGTTTCTGCATCAATCAAACCACCTTTTCCGTCAAAATATATGTCCATATAATATTTAGCCATATCTTCAAATTTGACATCAAAATCACGTTCATCAAATAAATACATCAAAATATCCCAGTCACTATTAAAACCACCACGATATTTTATTTCATTTATTTCATCAAAAGTAAGTTCTTCACCAGTAAAATGTTTATAAGTTTGAGAAGTTACAACTAGAAAAGATTCATTTGTATTCATAATAACTCCATCCATATCAAAAATTATGGTTGGTCTTAGTGAAATTTTTTCTATAAATTTCTCAATTCTTTGAGGCTCATGTTCATTTAAAACAAAACATTCTTTCTCTTCATTAAATTCAATATCAATGTTGTGCAAATCAACAATATGTTTGATAAAATCTGTTTTTTCATCAAAATAAACTTCTACAAGTCCATTGTCTTCTATCATATTTGCATTTAGTTTTTCTAATTCTAATTTATAGTCCATAATTCATCCCATAGTTTGATGTAAAATTCTCTCTAATAGAATATTATCATAGTATGAAAAATGTTTGCAACAGAATTTTAATTGGATTACTTTTATTTTTTGTAGGACTAAAAGTTTATGCCCTAAATGTAATCTACCCAACTTCAAACACTATGAATACAAATTCTAGTTCAACATTTTTCGTAGGAAATTCTGACCCTGATGATGATTTATACATAAATAATTTAAAAATAGATGTACATAAATCAGGTGCTTTCGCTCAAAAAGTTCCACTAGAAATAGGTAAAAATATTTTTACCCTAAAAACTTCTTTGGGTGAAAAAAAATACATTATAAATAGAAAAGCTGTGCTTGGAGTAACTTATAGCAACTCTAATTCTATGGCTAATTTTAAACCCTATAAGGAAGTAAAATATTTTTACGTTAAAAAAGAGGGAACTGCACTAAGAAGAACACCCGTAGAAAGCGGTATCAATAGACTTTCACATCTTGAAAAAGATGTTATTTTAAGAATTGATGGTGAAATGTACAACTTATACCGAGTAAAGTTAACAGATAACAATTTTGCCTGGGTGAACAAAAATGCAGTTTATGAAAAACCAGCAGACGAAGTTGTTGAACCAGCAAAAATCTTAGCTCAATATTTTGACCAAAGTAAAAACTCTTATTTTTATAAATTCAGAATTGATAAGAGAATCCCATACTATATCGAAGAGGGAAAACCACTTGTATTACACCTATTCAACACAGACGGCAAAGAAACAGTTTTACCTCTAAAAATGAACTATGACCTAATGGGTTATGATGCATATTATAGAAATAGTTACTTAATTTTAGAAGTTAAGAAAAAACTAAAACTATATAGATTTAGACCGCTAAAAGACATTACTATTGTAATTGATGCAGGTCATGGCGGAGCAGAAAGAGGTGCAGTAAGCTGTCTTGGTAATGATGAAAAAGATATAAATTTAAAAATAGCACTTTTCCTATTTGAAGAGCTTTCAAAAAAAGGTGCAGATATTTATATGACAAGATTTACAGACGAGTTTGTATCACTTGACGATAGAGTAAAATATGCTCACGACAAGAAAGCTGACATCTTTATAAGTATTCATGCAAACTCTCTACCTGACGGAAAAGACCCAAAGACTTCAAGAGGTTCAAGCATCTATTACTATTATGATGAAGCAAAGCCACTTGCGGAAAGTATTCTTAACAACATGGTAGAAAGATTAAAAGTTAATAACGATGGAATTTACCAAAGAAGTTTTGCCGTTGTTAGAAATAGCCGTGCATTGAGCGTTCTTGTAGAAACAGGTTATGTCATAAACCCAGAAGATAACGTCCTTTTAAATAATGAACGTTTTCAAAAAAATTGTGCGAAAGCAATAGCAAAAGGTGTTATAGAATATCTTAAAAATAGTCAGGAAAAATAATTTCAAGGATTAGTAATGAAAAGATTAGCAATATTTGCCCATTTTGATAAAAATAATATAATCGATGATTACGTGGTTTATTATGTTAATCAACTAAAAAAATATTGCGAAAAAGTCTTATTTCTAAGCCTTTCAGACCTGCCTCAAGAGGAAGAAAACAAGTTAGATGATATTATTTTAGTAAAACATAACGAATACGATTTTGGCTCATACAAAAGAGGTTTTAACTACGCAAAAGAAAATGGCATGCTTGAAGACCTTGATGAAATCTTATTTGTAAACGACAGCGTATATTGTGTTAACCCTCTTGATAAAATCTTTGAAAATGAACCTAAAACAGATTTTTGGGGAATTGTAGAAAACAAATTTGGTTTTAAAAAATATGGCAAATTTTGTTTTTCAAAAAAATCGTCACATCTTCAAAGTTGGTTTTTAGCTTTTAGAAAAAATGTTTTTGAAAGCGAGTGCTTTCAAGATTTTTTGAACTCTGTAAAAGAAGAAAAATGCAAAAACGACGTTATTCTAAATTATGAAATAAAACTTACACAAACGCTAAAAGATAACGGTTTTAACTATTCTGCAATTCTTAAAGATTTCAAAAACTCTTATAATCCATCAATTTATTATTGGAGAGAGATTTTAAAAGAAGACATACCTTTTATAAAACGTTCTGTTTTGCTGGGTTTAAATAGAGATAAAACGACGATTGTAGATTTTGAACAAGAAATAACGAATAAAGAAGCACTTGATTTTATCAAAAAAAATACTGGAGAAATAAAGATAAACAAATTTGCACCAAAAAGCGTTAAGCTAACGATGTTTAAATTTTTAAGAGTTTGTCCTGATGTTTTAAGAAGAGTTTTAACTAAAATCCTAAAAATCTTTTTTGGATTTTTATTTGATTAATCATCAAACAAAGGTGATTGACGTTTTTTAATATGCAGAATATCTTTTATTTTTCGGATAAAAACAATATTGTAATACTTTGCTCTAGAAAATATCATACCTAAAATAGAAAAAACTAAGAATGGAATAAATTTTAGACCTAATTTTTGATTTTTATAAACGTCAAGATATGCACTAATATTTGCCATTTTAAATTTAGTTTTTTTCTTTCGAGTAATGTAACTTTGTCTGTGCTGACGCCATTTTGTAAGTTTTTCTTTCATATAATAAGCATCTGTATTATACGCAATATGAATATATATCCACCAATCAAGAAGTGAATCTATCGGGGTTTCAAAATTCAAATTTTCAAATAGTTCACGCTTAATCATAACTGATGAAAAAGTTAGGATTAAATTATGAAGATTAATATCGTAGAAAATATTTTTTGGAAAAGTCTTTTTATTCAAAATTTTTCTGACTCTTTCAAAATTCTTTTTAACAGCCAACAGCCATTTTTCATCACCAAATTCTAAAACATCATTAAAAATAATGCCAACTTGTGTATATTTTTTTGCATATTCTAATCTTTTTTCTAAAGTTTCAGGAAACCAAGTATCATCACTTTCTAAAAAAGCTATCCAATCTCCAGTACAAATCGAAATAGCTCTTTGCATAGAACCTTTTAAGCCTATATTTTGTTCATTTTGAATAAATTTTATACGCTCATCATTAAATTGTTTTATAACATTTACAGAATTATCAGTAGAACAATCATCAATAATAATAATCTCAAAATCAGAATATGTTTGATTAAGAACAGACTCAATTGCCTCTTTAATATATTGTTCGTAATTGTAACTTGTAATAATAACTGAAACTTTCATATTTATATTTTAGCAAAAGTCTTTATTTATAGCACTTTCACTTTTTATTGTAACAAATTCGTAACATGTTAAGGCAAATCTCTAAAGAAACATGAAAAACAGACCGATAAAAAATATGTAAGCAAGATAACTAATAAAAAGGATATGTGAATATGTTAAGAAAAATCGAATTACCAACTACTAATATTGATAACAGTGTTGAATTTATTTTGAGAGGAGCAAAAAAACGCAGATCAATGGCTATGGCATCTGCAAGAATGCTAACTAACGAACAAGGCATTCAAACTATGTTGGTTGCAGTAAAATAGCTTCTCCGGTGTTACCGGTAGAAAGTTAAAAAGAAGAAAAACTGAAAGGAGACTAAGACAAAAACAATAGAGTGTGTAGAGTGACCGAGAAATCGGGATGTGTGTAAAAGAAAAAGCAACCAAAATGTGTGAGATAAGATGATTAGAAAAAAAATCTTTGAGGCGACCAAAAGGTCGCTTTTTTATTGCAAAAAAGACTTCTCACCGGCTTTCGCCTTTCTTTGTAACAAAGTCTTAACATAACAGTTCAAATCTCTAAAGTTTTTTGAAACCTCATCCGATATATAACTTGTAAGCAATAGAACAATAAATAAGGATGTGTGTTATGTTAAGAAAAATCGAAATGCCAAGCAATAATATTGAATCTTCAGTAGAATTCGTTTTAAGAGGTGCTAAAAAAAGACGTTCAATGGCTATGGCAACAGCAAGAAGCTTAACTAATGAACAAGGTATAAAAACAATGTTGGTTGCTATCAACTAATAAATTTTAGAGATAAATACCAAAAGTAATCGATTGAGAAAACATAAACAAACACAGGATAAGAGAATTTATAAGTACACAAATCATAGTAAAAAAAGGAGTCTAGGAGGGCTTCTTTTTTTATGCAAAAATTCACAAAAAAAAATGACTTCCGAAGAAGTCATTTTTTAATTTAAAAAGGCGACACCCAGATTCGAACTGGGGGATAAAAGCTTTGCAGGCTTCTGCCTTACCACTTGGCCATGTCGCCACATCCGTAACATAATAATATTGTAATCAAGAGGGTTTGTCAATAACTCTTCTTTATAATCTTTTTTTATTTTAACAACCCAAACTCTTCAAATATTCTTCTAAATCAGGCTCTGTTGCCATTTTGTGTTTAAATTCATAAATATCATTTAAAATACTTTTTATTTCCTCAGTTAAACAATCATGCAAATCAGTTTTTGTACCAAGTTCAAGTTTGCATTCGTTTTCATTCGCATCAATAATTTTAATAACGTTATTTTCGTTAAAAATGTCCAAAATTGTTGTGATAGCAATATTGTTTACAGCCAAAAAGCTTGATGCACCAGCTATATCAAATTTTCCGTCTTTATTATTGCAAACAAATTTTATCATGCCAGCAACTGTTTTAACGAAATCTTCCACTTTTATTGGCATTGAATTGTATTCCATAAAATGTATTCTTTTTGGAGAAACTTTTTCTAAAATATATCTATAGTGTTCATCGTCAGTTGGATAATCAAAAAACATCAAGGTTTTTGCTGGATGAAGATTATTTGTATTAGAAATTTTTTCAAAAATTGTTTTGTATGGTTTTAAGGTATTAATAATATTTTTGTCCTCTGCAAAAACAAGAACATCTGCTTTAGGATTTTTGCAATAATCCTCAACTAAATTTAGAATATCTTTTTTCTTTCTATCATCATGCAAATTTATATCAAGTGAAGTTTCGTCTTTTTCCTCTTCTTTCAAATATTCGCTATGAATATCCTTAATCAAAAGTTGAAGATAAGTTTCGCCATTAAATTCATTCACACTTGGAGAAAACGCAATATCAAGAGTATCTTTTTCAAGCAAAGAAATATCACCTAAACCCCAACGTATACATTGAAACTCTTTACCATCTTTTTCTACGAAAAGTTTTAAATGATTTTTTTCTTGACCCATTAACATTTTTTTCTTTAATACTGCATTATTTATGCAAAAGGTTGGTGACGGATTTGATGCACCAAAAGGTTCAAGTTTGCTTATTTCATCAACTAAACCTATATCCAAATCCTCTACGGATAATTCACAGTCAATATCAAGAGTTGGAGTCAAATCAACATTCTTAGAGGTTTCATTTATAACCTCTAAAAGTGCTTTCTTAACCTGTTCAAAAGAGGCTTTTTCATAAGAAAAAGAAAGTCCAGCTGCCATTTCATGACCGCCAAAACCGTCTAACAAATCACTTATTGCAGAAATTGTATCGTATAAATGAATACCCTTAATACTTCTTGCAGAACATCTTACGGATTTTGTTTCTTCTGAATAAGTCATTAAGAAAGCTGGCTTATGATATTTTTCAACAAGTTTTGAGGCTACAATACCGATAATACCAATATGCCAGTCTTTATTGAACAAAATAATTGCACTATCCTTAGAATTTCCAAGCATTTCACAAGCTTGTAAAAATGTTGCCTGACACAAATCTTGTCTAACTTTATTAAAATTATTCACTTCAATAATAGACATTTCGATTTCTTGTTTATTTTCAGAAATCAAAATATTTAAAGCAGCCTTAACATCATCCAAACGCCCACAAGCATTTATTCTTGGAGCAACTGTAAAAGCTATTTTTTCACTTGTGACATTTTGCAAATCCGCACCATTTTGTTCTAACAATCTTTTTAGACCATAATGCTTTCCCATAGAAATTAAGTCCAAACCTCTTTGAACAAAATATCTGTTTTCACCGATAAGAGGAACAATATCTGCAATAGTTCCAAGTGCAACAAAAGGTAAAAGTGTTGGTAAATATTCTGTTTTTTCATAGTTAATTAATAATGCTTGAGCCAATTTAAAAGCAACACCACAACCGGCAAGAGCAGTTAAGTGTTCAATCTTTTTTATCGGTAAATCACTTGATAAAGCATTTGGTGCTTTTGGATTTATTATTGCATAAGCCTCAGGCAATTCTTCTGGAGCTTCGTGGTGGTCTGTTAAAATACAATCAACCTTAAAACTCTTTAAGAAAGCAACTTCTTCAAGATTACTAATCCCACAGTCCACAGTAATTACAAGTTTTATTTTTTGCGTTAAAAGTTTAACTAATCTTGTTTTATTTAAGCCGTGTCCATCTGCTTCTCTATCAGGAATAAAATAATCAACGTTTGCACCTAAATAATTTAATGTTTTTAAAAGGATTGAAGTTGAAGTAATTCCGTCAGCGTCAAAGTCACCGTATACAAGGATTTTTTCACCTTTTTCAATAGCAGTAGAAATACGTTCAACAGCCTTTTCCATATCAGAAAAAGCTGTTGGCATAGAAAGTTTCATTTCTAAAGGATTTAAAAATTCATCAATTTCGGATTTTTTAGTTAAACCTCTAATTTCTAGTAATCTATCAAGTAAAGGTTTTTTGTCATCTTTTGAACTTTTAATAATCCATTTAGTCTGTGTCATAATTATCTACTACATTTCAAATTGCATTTTTGAGAAAGAACTTCAACAGCCTTTTTCAATTGAGCATCATTTTTATTTTTAATATCTTCATCAGTTAATTTTACAAGAATATCAGGTGTAATACCTTTTTTGTGAATATCAGTACCATTTGGAGTCAAATATCTTTGGATAGTGATATTTACACCAGAACCCTCAGGAAGTCTATTGATTTCTTGAACCAAGCCTTTACCAAAAGATTGATCACCAATAATTGTAGCTCTACCGTTATCTTTTAAAGCACCTGAAAGAATTTCACTAGCTGAAGCAGAACCCTTGTTGATTAAAACAACAATTGGTGCATGAGTTAAAGTTGTATAACCAGCTCTTTCTGTTTGTTTATAACCATCTCTATCAACAGTACTTACAATAATACTATTTTGTAATAACATTTTTGAAATAAAGATAGCGTTTGTTAATAATCCCCCTGGGTTTGAACGCAAATCAATAATATAACCTTTTTTCTTCTTAGAAGTCATAAGAATTTTAGAAACATCTTCTGCAACATGTTTGCTAATGAATGAACTAATTCTGATATATTGAATTTCATCAGGAATAACAGTTGTATTTCCATCAGGTAGTTTTGTAGAAACAGCTTTTATTTCAATTTCATCTCTTACTACAGAATATTTTTTAACTGTATCACCTCTTTTAATATTTAAAGTAACAGTTGTACCTTTTTCACCTCTGATTTTATCAGCAGCTTTATCTATAGAAATACCTTTTGTAGATTCGCCGTCAATTTCAAGAATTTCATCGTCTGCAATAATACCGGCTTTTTCAGCAGGAGAACCCTCTATTGGTGCAATTACCATCAATTTTCCGTCTTTTACAGAAATTTGTATACCGATGCCTTTAAGAGAGCCTTTAATTGATGCAGTTTCTTCTGCAAATTCTTTTGGGTCTAAAAATTTTGTATATGGGTCATTTAAACTTGCAAGCATTGTATCAATTGCAACATAAGCGTCTTCGTTTGTTAAAAGTTTTCCCTCATATTTGTATCTCCAACGATTCCAATCTTGTTGGTTATTTGTTTGGTCAACGTATTTTTTGTTAATAAGTTTCCAAACATCTAAATACAATTCGTCTGGAGAATAAGCAAAAGCTTGTTGTCCTGATATAAAACCAGCTAAACCAAACGCAAATATTGAAATTACAACTACTAAGTTTTTGATTATTTTGTTCATATTAAAATTTTCCCTTTTCATATTTTCCATTATACCCCATATATAATTAATAAGATGTAAAAAATACAAAATTGTTTCAAAAAATTTAAAACGTCTTAATAATTAATTTGAAAAAGCTTATGTTTAGATTACACTTTTATTAAATATACAGAGGAGGTTTTACAATGCACGAATACGTATTTAAAATAAAAAAAGGCGAAATTGAAATCGAATTAAAATCAGATGACATTGAATTTGTTGAGGAACAAATGAACAAATGGCGTGAAGACATTATGAAGAAATAGGTTTAGGGTAGAATATTAATGTCAAAAGATTATAAATTTACATTTAAAAAAGACGATATATTTGTAGAATTTGATACAACAGATAGAGAAGCACTTGCAAGACAATTCCAAATTTGGGTAACTTGTGCTTCTGTTTACACGTACCAAAAACAAAGATTACAAGAAGAAGAAATCCAACCATTACAAGCACAAGCTCAGAATGAAAATCCTAAAGTTACACCTAGTCAAATGACCCCTGTTCAGGTGGAATTAAATCCTGAACCTCACGTTCTACCTATGGAACAAGTAACTGAACAAAAGTCAGAAGAAAAAGTTGAAGAACAAAGAGTAACACTTAACGATTTACAAAATGCACCTAAAGCAAACCTTGAAGAATTTGGCATTTCTGAAGAAAAAGAACCTTTGACGTTAGAAGAAAAGAAACAAGAAATAGCAAAAACTGTAGAACATGCTGGTGAAATAGGTAGCCATTTGGATAGTTTATACAATATAGAAGATACTACCGTTAACGCTTTGGAAACTTTTAAAGAAAAAATTGAGGAAGAGGACGATTTTTCAAATAAATCTGTAGATTTTGATAAAATTTTAGAAATGTCTATGAATACTGCTCCAACAGAAACAGAAGTAAAAAAAGACGACAGATTTTTGAAAATATTGAATGTAAAAAATGTTAGTAGCAAACTTGAATATTTAATAGTAACTGCTTATTATTTATCAGAATTTGAAAAACTTGATAAATTTACGCTAAAACTTATCAATGCAAAACTAATGCAAAACGTTAAGGAAGCAGTTGACCACAATGTCTTGCAAGAGGCTATAGATAAGGGATTGGTAGAAGTTCTTCCAAGTTTACCAGACATAGCAAATAGCGTTGAATATAGATTAACAAATGCAGGAGAGGAAGCATTTTTAAATGGAACAAAACTCTAATCAAAAAATTGCAGTCGTAGCTCTAAGTGGCGGTGTAGATAGTAGCGTTTGTTGTTATTTATTGAAAGAACAAGGCTATAAAGTTATTGGTATAACAGGAAAAATGACTGATTCTCCTAGTGCTAATACTGTTTGCGAAAAAGCAAAAAAAGTTGCTGATAATCTTGGAATAGAACACGTTGTCCTTGATTTAAGCAAAGAATTTGGAAAAGAAGTTGTAGAATATTTTAATAAAACTTACACAAAAGGACAAACTCCAAACCCTTGTGCTGTTTGCAATAGAAAAATTAAATGGGGAAAAATATTTGAATATGCCATGAATGAACTTCATGCAGATATATTTGCAACTGGTCATTACGCAAATATTCAAAAATTTGGCGACTATTATACACTTTTCCCAGCAAAAGACCCTAAAAAAGATCAAATGTATTTCTTGTATTCTTTAAATCAAGAAAACTTTGCAAAAACTGTTTTTCCACTTTATGAATATGAAAAAACAGAGGTTAGAAAAATTGCAGAAAAAATTGATGTTCCATCAAAGTCTCAAAAGGATTCACAAGATATTTGTTTTATTGAAAAACCAGAAACTTTAAAAACATATTTAAAAAAACTTTTTGGAGAAAAGAAAGGTGATTTTATACATATTAGAACTGGTAAAAAACTTGGAGAACACACAGGTTGCTATAAATACACAATCGGACAAAGAAGAGGGCTTGAAATAGCATACACAGAACCACTTTACGTAATTAAAATTGATGCTAAAAACAATACGGTTTATGTTGGTGAAAAACCTGAAGCTTATGGTTCAGAACTTGAATTAACTAACCTACATTTTGTATATCCAGTTGGTGAAAAATCTTTGGATATAGATACAAAAATTAGATACAATATGGAGAAAGTTCCAGTACACGTTGAAATAGACGGCGACAGAGCAAAAATGACATTTAAAGAACCTGTATACTCAATTACAGCAGGTCAAATTGCAGTATTTTATGATAGAAACGACGGACACCTAATCGGTGGCGGAACAATTTTATAAAAATTTATACTCTAAACGATGGATAAAAAATTGTGAATAATATCATATATTATTCATGTACATAGTATCAAGGACGATACTGATAACTTGTAAGAGAAGGAAAAATGGAATTTTCTAACGCTTATACATACTCCCCATTAAAATTTTTGAAGAACCTAAGTAGGATATTAGGTGACTTTTTTGTGTCTTTCAGTTGTTTATTCCTACCATGGAAAAATAAACCTTATATTGAAGATATTAATGCTTTGAAAAAAGAATATGAGAAATTATCAAGGATGTATTCTTGTGAAAAAGAAAGCATTAACTTTTACCAAAAAGAAAAAACTTTTGATTATTTTACGCTTAATCACGATGACGAAATTAAAACTTCTTGGTCAAAAATTGACCATGAAATAAAAAAGAAAGCTGGTGTTAAATGTCCATAACTGTTAACACCAATACTTCTTCTTTAATTGCACAAAGAAGTTTAAATAAAGCTACAAACAAAATGAATCAGGCTTTACAGAGATTAAGTACAGGATTAAAAATTAATTCTGCAAAAGACGATGCTGCTGGTAGTGCAATTTCAACAAAACTAGAGTACAAAATTTCTTCCTATGATGTAGCAAAAGACAATGCACAAATGGGACAATCTATGCTTGATACTGCAAATAGTACTCTCGGAAATATAAATTCTATGCTCCAAAGGATGCGTGATTTATCTGAACAAGCTGCCAATGGAACGTATGGGAAAGACGAACGCAAAGCTATGCAAGCTGAAGCCGATGCCTTAACAGAAGAAATTTATAGAATAAAAAACACAACAGAATTTAATGGCAAAAAAGTTTTAGGACAAGAGTCATCTAGCGAAGTTGTTGACGTCACCGTAGATATGATGCTAAGCGAAGTTAGTGAAGCAAACTGGGCAGATACTGATGGTAAAGTCATTGGTATACGGGGATATAACGATTTGGCAAAATTATCACAATTAATAGAAAATTGTGATACCTCAAATAGAACTTTTTCTCTAATGTCAAACATTAATCTTGATGGAGTCGACTGGACACCTATTGGAAAAGATGCAACTAGTAGCTTTAAGGGAAACTTTGAGGGTAATAATTTTACAATATCTAATCTTGATATAAAAGATACTAATGGTGATTGCTGTGGATTATTTGGATATATTAGTGGTGGTTCTGTTAAAAATTTAAGGCTTGAAAACTTCAATATGCAAGGCTCTGGAATTGTCGGATGTTTAAGTGGAAAATTTGATAATGGAACAATAGAAAACGTATACGTCGTAGATAGCAGCGTTAAAGGCACGTCAAATGTAGGTGGTATAACAGGGGCATCCCTAAATTCAACAGTCAATAACTCGTATTTTGAAGGAAAAATTTCAAGTGGCACAGGAGAAACTGGTGGGATTATAGGCTGGGCAATGGGAAAAACCTTAATTGATGGCTGTAAAGTTTCAGCCACACTATCATCTAGTGGCTCTGGCATTGGCGGACTTCTCGGAAAAATATCCGGACCATTAACAATTAACAATTCTACTGTTATTGGCTCAGTTTCTACAAATGTAAATAATGTAGGAGGTTTGGTAGGAAGTTCTCTTGATAGTTTTACAACAATTACCAATTCTGGAGCTAATTGCAAAGTATCAGGAAGAGAAAATTCAGGAACTATTATAGGACTTTGCAGTAATGTCTCCCTCACTAATAATAAATATAGCGAGGTTAATGGAGCAATGTCTGCGATAGGAAAAGGACACACAACATCTTCTAGTGAGGCAGAAAAAGTTCTCGGATACAAGCCTGATGCACCAGACCCGTTTGCAAATCCACCAATAACTTATATTGATTCATACGAAGAATGTACCGCCAATCTTCAAGTAGGTATTACTTCTGATAAAGACTCTATTATTCAAATTAATACAAGTTTTTTACTTGGAAGACTGAATGTTGACCTTTCTTCAGAAAAAAAAGCTCGAAAATCCATTGATGAACTTGATAAGGCAATTGCAAAAGTTACAGACAAACAAACAGCCATAGGCTCAGTCCAAAATAGACTCGAAAGCACAATGGACTTTCAAGACATACAGTATAAGTCCTTAAGTAGTGCAAATTCATATATAAAAGATGCTGATATTGCAAAAGAAAGTGCCAACTATATTAAAAACCAAATTTTACAACAAGTCGCATCAAGCTTACTTGCAACAGCAAACCAAAATCCAAATATAGCACTCCAGCTAATGTGATTTACTCTATAAAATATTTAAGAGGGTTTACAAATTCCCTATCTTATGTATAATATATTTAAGGTCTTAAGAAAGAACGGATGTTTCCGTTCTTTTTTTACATATATAGGGGAAATCTTATGAAACCTGAAATTAATAGAAAAGAAGTCTTAGATAAATTGATGCCTTTAGTTGAAAATACGGCAATGAGATTTAACTTTATCCCAGTAGAAGTGGATTTTACTAAAGAAAACCACAAAAACTTTATCAGAGTTTTCTTATTTTCTTATGAAAAACCAATTTCTATTGATGACTGCGAAAAATTTAGCAGAAGTTTAAATGAATTTTTGGATGATTTATTTGATTTCAAATATTATTTAGAAGTTTCTTCTCCTGGGTTAGAACGAAAATTCAAATCAAACAAAGAATATCTGATTTTTAGAGGTAAAAATGTAAGTATAAAATTATACGAACCTCTTGAAGATATGAAGGATGTTATATTTAAAGCTACGTTACTTGATTATGACGAAAATGAGGGTGTAAAAGTTAGACGTCTTGAGGACGGAAAAGAACTTCTTATTCCTTTAGAAAAAATCAAAAATACAAAGCTTTATTTAGAAGACAAAATTTAATTAGAAAGTAGATACAATTTAATAGAAAGGTATTCCCTAGAGGGAATAAGGTAGGAAAAATGATTAAAATAGGTACAGCATTATTTGAAGCATGTGAAGAACTTGAAAAAGAAAGAGGAATTTCAAAAGATGTATTGATTTCTTCTTTATGCGACGCAATGGTTGCAGCATACAAAAAACACATGAGAGTAAAAGAAGCCGCTAATATTGAAGCTATCCTAGATGAACAATCTGGTGAAATCGGTGTTTTCTGCACAAAAGTTGTTGTTAAATCAGTTGAAGACGGTATGGAAGATGAACAAATTTCTTTAGCAGAAGCAAAAGAAATCGACGAAGATGTTGAACTTGAAGACGAAGTTAAAATCGAAGTTACTCCAGAACAATTCGGACGTATCGCAGCTCAAGCAGCTAAACAAGTTATCACTCAAAGAATTAGAGAAGCTGAAAGAAACATGGTTCTTAACGAATTCTTAGAAAAGAAAGGAACTTTGACAACAGGTATAATTCAAAGAGTTGAAAACAGAAACGTTATCGTTAACATCGGTAAAACTGATGCTATTATGCCTCAAAAAGAACAAATTCCTGGTGAATACTACAAACCTGGTAACAGAATTAGAGTATTCGTTCTTAACGTAAAAGAAACAACAAGATTACCACAAGTAATCGTTTCTCACGCTCACGCTGAAATCGTTAGAGAATTATTCGAACTTGAAGTTCCAGAAATCGAAGATAATATCGTAGAAATTAAATCAATTTCTCGTGAAGCAGGTTACAGAACAAAAATCGCTGTATGGTCAAATGACCCAGAAGTTGATTCAGTAGGTGCTTGTATTGGACCTAGAGGTTCAAGAATTCAAACAATCGTTGGCGAATTAAAAAATGAAAAAATCGACATCGTAAGATATTCAGAAGACCCAGTTGAATACATCGTAAACGCTTTATCACCAGCAAGAGTTGTATCAGTTGATATTCTAGCAGATGATGAAGATGCTCACGAAGCTATGGTAGTTGTTCCAGATGACCAACTTTCATTAGCTATCGGTCGTGAAGGTCAAAACGTTAGACTTGCTCACAAATTAACTGGTTGGAAAATTGATATTAAATCAGTTTCTCAAATGGAAAAAGCTGAAGCTGAAGCTCAAAGAAATTATGAATACCAAGACGAAGCTCCAGAACAAGAAGTTAATTATGATGAAGACGAAATCAATGAAGAAATTGCTGAAGAAATGAACCAACAAGGCGTTGATGAAGACGATATGGTTGCAGAAGAAGCAGTTGAAGAACAAGAAGACGATTCTGAAGAATAATTAATTTTTACAGATACAAAAAAGAGGGAAAGTTTTAAATAAAACTTTCCCTTTTTAAATCCTTTATCTATGCGACAAGATTTAAACCTTGTTTCTTTTGATTTTCTTTTTCTTTAAGTTTTAAATATCTTTCGCATTGTTTAGTTTTGTCATAACCAAGTAATACACCTAAAATAAAATCTTGTTCAGGAGTATATTTACCAAGTTCAGGTTGATTAAAAGATTTAATTACATCAACACAAGGTTTATCACCAAAGAACACGTTAAGATTTCTACCACCAGGAGCAGGATTAAGCATGTAATTCAAATTATCACGTTTTAGACGTTTTTCAATAACATCTTTATCTTTCATGCTTTCTACTTGAAGAACAAGAGGTCTAATACCATGTTTATATCCATAAATATGTTCATTAAGAACGCTCATATTTGGTTGTGCTGGACTTACAGGTGATATAGCCATAATTTACTCCTTTTTGTAACGTAATAAGTCGCTCATATAACGCTTGTGAAAAAAATTTTTGCTAGCACAGTTCACAAAAATTTACAAATAAAATTAAAGTTGACATCAAAGTATTAGCATATAAAATGGTAATATAGCTTAGTAGTATAAGTTAAAAAATAGTACATATTTAAGAAAAGAAAAAGGAGACCACTAAAATGGCACGCGAAAAGTACGAAAGAACGAAACCACACGTTAACGTTGGTACTATTGGTCACGTTGACCACGGTAAAACAACATTAACAGCAGCAATTACTGCAACATTAGCAGCTGCTGGTCAAGCAGAATTAAAAAAATTCGATGAAATCGATGCTGCTCCAGAAGAAAAAGCAAGAGGTATTACAATCTCTACAGCTCACGTAGAATACGAAACAGCAACAAGACACTATGCTCACGTTGACTGCCCAGGCCACGCCGACTACGTTAAAAACATGATTACAGGTGCTGCTCAAATGGACGGTGCAATTCTTGTAGTTGCAGCAACAGATGGTGCAATGCCTCAAACTCGTGAACACATCCTACTTGCAAGACAAGTTGGTGTTCCAAACTTAGTAGTATTCTTAAATAAATGTGATATGGTTGACGATCCAGAATTATTAGAATTAGTAGAAATGGAAGTTAGAGAATTATTAACTTCTTACGAATTCGATGGTGACAACATTCCATTCATCCACGGTTCAGCTTTAAAAGCTTTAGAGGCAGTTCAAGCTAACCCATCAATCAAACGTGGCGATGACAAATGGGTTGACAAAATTTGGGAATTAATGGATGCATTAGATTCATACTTCCCAGAACCTGTTCGTGACTTAGACAAACCATTCTTGATGCCAGTTGAAGACGTATTCTCAATCACTGGTCGTGGTACAGTTGCTACTGGTAGAGTAGAACGTGGTATCGTAAAAGTTGGTGATGAAGTTGAAATCGTTGGTTTAGGTGAAACTAAGAAAACAACTGTTACAGGTGTTGAAATGTTCAGAAAATCTCTTGACCAAGGTCAAGCAGGTGATAACATCGGTGCTTTATTAAGAGGTGTTGATAAAACTGATATTCAACGTGGTCAAGTATTGGCTAAAGTTGGTTCAATTCACCCACACACAAAATTCACAGCTAACGTTTACGTATTGAAAAAAGAAGAAGGCGGACGTCACACTCCATTCTTCCCTGGTTACAGACCACAATTCTATATCAGAACAACTGACGTAACTGGTTCAATCAAATTCGATGGCGAAATGGTAATGCCTGGTGATAACGTAGTAATGGAAGTTGAATTAATCGCTCCAGTTGCTATCGAAGAAGGTATGAGATTCGCTATTCGTGAAGGCGGACGTACAGTTGGTGCTGGTGTTGTAGACAAAATTATTGAATAGTCTATTACATCATACCATTCGGTATAATTTTAAAAGACCTCTTGATTTTTCAAGGGGTCTTTTTTATTTACTAACTTAAATGTAGTATTTATAAGATTTCTTCTTCTATTTTTTTTAAATTCATGTTAAGATATAGGAAAATAAAATATTGTAATTTTTTATTTTTAATTTATAATGAACTTAATAAAGACAATAAAATCTGGAGTAAAAATGACTGAAAATTTTAATGAAGATATGAACAAAAATATCATTGAAGCTTTACAACAACAACCTCAAGAAGAAGCTGACGAACTTGATTTCACAGAAGAAGATACAGCAACACTAGATGCTGTTGACGAAATGAACGCAGAAGAATCAGCTCCTCAAATGGATGATGAAGATTTTTCTATGCTAAATGACTTAACAGAAGAAGAACCTGCTAATGAAACACCTGCATACGAAGCTCCATCATACCAAGCACCTGTTTATGAAGCTCCTGTTCATGAGGAACCAGTTTACGAATCTCATGAAGAAGTTTCACCACACGCTGTTGTTGAAAAATTAGCTGATGAATTATACCAATTTGAAATTCCATCAAACGTAGCTGTTTTGAAAAAATTAATTTCACAACTTCCATCAGGTGTTACTAGACAAACTGGTGCTCAAATCATCAAACAAACAATGGAAGCTTTAGGTATTTCAATGAAGAGCGTTTTACAAGATGCACAAGCTGTTCAAGAAAAATTGAACAATTCTGCTAAAGAATGCCAAGCAACTATTCAAGAATACAAAAGACAAATTGCTACTTTAGAAGAACAAGCATCTAGCTACAAAAAACAATACAATAACTTAAATGATTTGGTAAGCTTATTCATCCAACACCAATAATTTAAAGTTAAAAACAAATATCAAAAAAGACCTACTTTTTAAAGTAGGTCTTTTTTATGATACGAATTCTAATAGATTTTTGCGACAAGCAATCCAAACTTTACAATAATGAACTCAATTTATTTACATGCTAAAATAATTACATGATTGAAGAACGTTTGAAATTTTTAAGGGATGAAATAAATAGAGCTAATTATCTTTACTACGTTGAAGATAATCCGACTCTTTCTGACTTTGAGTATGATGAACTTTTTAGAGAATTAAAAAAACTCGAGGAAGAATATCCTTTATTCATAACTCCAGATAGTCCAACTCAAAGAGTTGGTTCAATCAGTACAAAGTTTGAACCATATAAACACAAATATCGTTTATACAGTCTTGATAATTCAAACAACTACGATGATTTGCGTAAATGGTACGAAAGAGTTGAGAAAGAATGTGGACAACAAGATTTAGTTTGCGAACTTAAAATTGACGGTCTTGCCATAGCTCTTGCTTATGAAAAAGGTTATTTTATGCGTGGTGTAACTCGTGGTGACGGTGTTACTGGTGAAAATATTACGCAAAACCTTAAAACAATCAAAGCTGTTCCTCTAAAGCTTTTCAATAATGTTGATTTGGAAGTTCGTGGCGAAATCTATATGCCAAAGACTTCTTTTGAAAAATTAAACGAAGAAAATCTTAAAAATGGCGAAAAGATTTTTGCAAACCCTCGTAATGCTGCAAGTGGTTCTCTTCGTCAATTAGATTCTACAATTACTGCTAAACGTGATTTATCAATGTTTACTTATACAGGTATCTTAGAAAATGTTGATGTAGATTTAAAAACTCACTATGAAACAATGCAGTATTTGAAAGATATTGGATTTAAGGTTAATCCAAATATTAGACTTGTTAAAAATATTGATGAAGCTATTGAATATTGCAAAGAGTGGGAATTTAAGCGTTTTGACCTTGATTATGCAACCGATGGTGTTGTAATTAAGGTAAATAGTTTTGCTTGCCAAAACGAAATGGGATTTACTGCTCGTGCACCAAAATGGGCGACTGCTTTTAAATTTCCACCAGAAGAAGTTAATACAAAATTATTAGCTATTGAAACTTCAAATGTTGGTAAAACTGGTGCAATCACTCCAGTTGCGGTTTTAGAACCTGTTTTACTTGCTGGAAGTACTGTTTCTAGAGCAAGTTTGCATAATTTTGATGAAATAAAAAGACTTGATGTTAGAGTTGGCGATACTGTTTTAATTAAAAAAGCAGCAGAAATCATTCCAAAGGTAATCAAATATGTAGAAACACCTGAACATGACTCTTTACCTATTTACGAAGCTCCTACAAAATGTCCATCTTGCGGAAGTGACTTGGTTGTTCCAGAGGGTGAAGTTAACTTGTATTGCCAAAATGTTTATCATTGTCCAGCTCAAGCTAAATCACGTCTTGAATATTGGGTTTCTAAAGAGGCTATGGACATTGATTTTATTGGTCCAAACGTTATTGACCAACTTTATGAAAAAGGCATGGTTAAAACTCCTGATGATTTTTATAAACTTCAACAACAAGATTTTATGTTCTTGGATTTGGTAAAAGAAAAATCAGCATTTAACATGTATAATTCAATTCAAAATAGCAAAAATAGACCGCTAAAAAGATTTATAACAGCACTTTCTATCCGTCATGTCGGAAAAGAAACAGCTGATTTATTGAGCAATCATTTTGGCTCATTAGAAAAGCTTAAAAATGCGACTATAGAAGAATTATCTGAAATTCAAGGTGTTGGTGATATAGTTGCAAAGAGTATTTATAATTATTTCCATACTCCAAATAACTTAAAATTATTAGAAAATCTAAACTGTTTAGGGGTTATTCCAGACGAAGGTCCTATGATACAATCAACTGTGTTGAATTCAAAGACTTTTGTCCTAACAGGAACACTTTCAACAATGACCAGAGATGAGGCTAGTGAGAAGATTAAACAACTAGGTGGAAAAACCTCATCAAGCGTGAGCAAAAAAACATCTTATGTGGTCGCTGGTGAAAATGCTGGTTCTAAATTAACAAAAGCTGAATCGCTAAATATACCAATTTTGAGCGAGGATGAATTCATAAAATTACTAGAACAGAAGGAATGATTTTATGAATAAAAATATAAGAATTATAGATGTAAATGGTATTATGGGTTTATTACTATTTATGTTTATTTTGATGTGTTTGGGTGTAGGGTTTATCGTATTCCCAGGGTTTTTATTCATGGCTATTTGGAATTTTGTATCTGATACATTTTTTGTTATTCCAGAAATCAACTTCTTGCAAGGTGAACTTCTTTGGGCTATTATCTTTATAAGTTTTTGCCTATTAACTAATAACAGAGTTATGGTTTCTATGGTAAATCGTAAGATTAAAAAATAGTTACAAAGGAGATTTACTATGAATAAGAAATTTTTAACAGCATTAGTTGTGTTGTGTGTGACTGTGTGCTGTTCTGGTTTGTATGCCGTTGCTGAAAACGGTTATATTGATGTATATTTAACAAAAACTAGAGAAGTTGCACCAAATAAAGCTGAAATCGTTATTGGTGTAGAAACTTCTAACAAATCTGCAAAAATTGCAGCTGATGAAAATAAAAAGATTTCTAATAATATCCAATCAAAAATCAAAACTTTAATAAAAGAAGATAAAGGTGATTATATTAAAACTTCTAACTATAGCTTATCACCAAGAACAATTTATAAAGACGGTAAATCAATCTTTGATAAATACGTTGCAGTAAATACTATTACTGTTTATACAAAAGATTTAGAGGCTGTTTCAAAAATCGTTGATACAGCAGTTGCAAATGGAGCTACAAACATTAACGACTTAAACTTCTCAATTTCTGATTACGATGATGTTTGTACAGAAATGATGGCTGATTTAGCTGGAAAAGCAAAAGCAAGAGCAGAAAAACTTGTTGCTCCAACTGGTTCAAAAGTTAAGGGCGTAAAATCAATGGATGCAAATTGTTCTGCACAAGGTAATTATCCAAGAGTAATGTATTCAATGAACAAAATGGAAGCAGCTGGTGCGATGAAAGACAGTACACCTATTCAAAAAGGTAAAGTTAAATTGAACGCATCAGTAAATGCATCATTCTTTATTAAATAGGGGTAAATGATGATAAAAAAATACAGTCTATTACTAGCACTTTTTTTAACACTTCCTGCTTTTGCATATTTTGAGCCTGACTGGTCGGAATTTTGCCCACCTCAATATGTAAATTTAAGCACTTCTAAAAAATATTTTTGGGCTGAAAAGAAGTATTGGTTAAATAGAAAAGTAAATTTTGAAAAAAATAAAAGTTATTGCGAAACTCAAAAGAACAAAGAAAATTGTTTTGCAGAATTAAGACAAAGCGAATTAAATAAAAATAAGGTATATTTTTCACAATTACAGATAGACCAACAAAGAGCAAACTCAGCAATAATGTATAATTCAATTAATAGCTTAAAATATTAGATATGAATATTATCATTGTTTTGGATTGCTTCGTCGCAAGCTCCTAGCAAGAATATTATGTTGGGGTAGAAACCCCAACCTACAAAAATAAATTTTTATTCGACCATATTTTATTGAATAATTTTCACTTAATGAAACAATCTCAAAGACAAATTCTGTTTGAACATAGTAAGTTAATTTGTCTTGAGTTGAATTTAGTAAAAATTAATGAAATAAAATTAGGGAGAGAGTTTCTTTTGTTTCGTTTGCTTGGTTGCTCGCATTAAACGTGCCTACGATTTACTGTTTTACAGACTTTTTCTGCTTAAAACAGTAAAATCTTCGCACTATGCTCGCAATCCGCTTATTGTCGGTACAAGAAAATGAAAATAAGTTTAATTTAAATACTCAAAGCTGGTAAGATTCTGAATCAAGTTCAGAATGACAATCTTTTAAAAATTAAAGGGGCGAAATTCAAAATTGAATTTCGCCTCTTAAACTTATAATTATTATTTAATTATAATTATAGTATTTCACCAATAGCTTTGTATTGAGCCATACGGTTTTTAGCATCTTCTGCTGCTTTTGTATAAAGTTCTTCAGCATGATCAGGGTTTGTTTTAACTAATGATTTATAACGACCTTCTGATTTGATGAAGTCTTCATAGTTGCCAGTTGGTTCTTTAGCATCCCAAGTGAATGGTTTTTCAGCTTCAGGATTGTATCTGTAAAGTGGGAAGTAACCAGCTTCAACAGCACGTTTTTGTTCTGTTTGAGTTTTACTCATATCGATACCGTGAGCGATACAAGGAGCATAAGCGAAGATGATTGATGGACCGTTGTATGCTTCAGCTTCTTGGAATGCTTTTAGAGTTTGGTTTCTATCAGCACCTAGAGCAACTGATGCAACGTATACGTAACCGTAAGACATGCTCATCAAGCCCATGTTTTTCTTGTATGTTGGTTTACCACCTGTAGCAAACTTAGCAACAGCACCTGTTGGTGTTGATTTAGAAGCTTGACCACCTGTGTTAGAGTAAACTTCTGTATCAAGAACTAAGATGTTAACGTTTTTGTTTTGAGCTAATACGTGGTCGATACCGCCGTATCCGATGTCGTTTGCCCAACCGTCACCACCGATAATCCATAATGATTTATCTGTGAAGTAATCTTGAAGTTCTCTTACTTTTGCAAGATCTTTGCAATCTACATCAGCGTATTTTGCAAGAACTACTTTTGCTTCATCTTGAGCTTTAACAGCTTCTGCTGTTTTTGAGTTATCCCAATGTTCCATAGCACCTTTTAATGCGTCTTTCAAGTCTTGAGGAGTTTTTTCGTTTTCAAGAACTTTTTCAACGTATGTTTTTAAGATACTTCTGTTAGAATCGATTGCTAATCTCATACCAAAACCAAATTCAGCATTATCTTCAAATAATGAGTTAGCCCAAGCTGGACCTCTGCCTTCTTTAGTTTTTGTATAAGGGATTGTTGGGAATGTACCAGAATAGATTGATGAACAACCTGTTGCGTTAGCAACAACTGCATTTTCACCAAATAATTGTGATACTAATTTAACGTATGGAGTTTCACCACAACCTGCACAAGCACCAGAGAATTCGAATAATGGTTTTCTCAACATAGCACCTTTAACAGTTTTTGTTGTGTTTTTACCCATTACATTATCAGGAGTTGCATCGAAGAATTTTTCATTTTCTTCTTCACCTGCTGCGTCTTCAACTTCAATTGATGACCAAGATAAAGCTGGAGCTTCAGGTTTTCTTTGGTTTACTGGACATTGGTCTAAGCAAACACCACAACCTGTACAATCTTTGCAGTAAACTTGAACTTTGAATTTTTCGCCGTTTGCATTTGGTTTAGCGTCAACTGCGTTGAATGATGCTGGAGCACCTTCCATATCTTTAGCTTCAATTAATTTAGTTCTAATTGCAGCGTGTGGACAAGCTGATGCACAAATACCACATTGTAAACAAGCTTCGCTATTCCAATGAGGAACTCTTGGTGCGATACCACGTTTTTCTAAGCAAGCTGTGCCTGTAGGAATTACACCGTCATTTGACATAGCTGAAACAGGGATGTCATCACCTTTTTGTCTCATTGATGGTTCAATGATTTTCTTAGCAAATTCATCAGCGTTATCTGGAATTAATTTAATGTCTTCAGCGTGAGCAACACCGTCTAAAGAAGCTGGAACTACAACCTCTTCACAAGCGTTAACAGCTGCGTCGATTAATGCTAAGTTCATATTTACAACATCGTCGCCTTTTTTCTTGAATGTTTTCTTAGTCATTTCTCTCATACCTTCAAGAGCTTGTTCGAATGGAATGATGCCTGAAACTTTGAAGTAAGCTACCATCATTACTGTATTAGCACCTTTACCTCTTAAACCAGGTTGTTCCTTGATTAATTTTTCAGCGTCTACGTTGTAGAATTTGATTTTCTTATTGATGATTGTTTCTTGCATATCTCTTGTTAAGTGAGCAAAAGCTTCTTCTTTAGAGTATGGAGAATTTAATAAGAATGTACCGCCTTCTTTAATACCTTTTAAGATATCATATCTGCCAATGTAAGCATGTGCTGAACATGATACAAAGTCAGGAGCAGTAATTAAGTATGTTGATTTAATTGGTTTGTCACCGAATCTCAAGTGAGATACTGTAACACCAAATGATTTTTTAGAGTCATAAGCAAAGTATGCTTGAGCATCTTTGTCTGTGTATTGACCAATGATTTTAATAGAGTTTTTGTTAGCACCAACAGTACCGTCTGAACCTAAGCCCCAGAACATACAATTTGTAGTTCCTTCTGGTTCTGTAACGATGTGTTCTTCAACTTTTAATGATTTGTTTGTAACATCATCTTCGATACCAACTGTAAATCCGTGGAAACCATTGTTTTCTGAATGTTTGTAAATAGCTAATACCATTGATGGTGTAAATTCTTTAGAAGATAAACCATAACGACCGCCGATAACTCTAACGTCTTTGTTTTCGATAGCTGCTACAACATCCATGTATAAAGGTTCACCGATAGAACCAGGTTCTTTAGTTCTGTCTAAAACAGCAATTCTCTTAACTGATTTAGGAAGAGCTTCGTTGAATCTCTTAACATCGAATGGTCTGTATAATCTAACTTTAACTAAACCGTATTTAGTACCTCTAGTTGCATTTAAGTAATCGATAGTTTCTTCGATAGTTTCGCAACCAGAACCGATAGCTACGATAACATCAGTTGCATCTGGTGCACCAACGTAATCGAATGGGTGGTATTGACGACCAGTAACTTTAGCAACTTTGTCCATGTATTCTTGAACAATGTCAGGAACTGCGTCATAATATTTATTAACTGTTTCACGACCTTGGAAGTATACGTCTGTATTTTGTGCACCAACTTTACAAATTGGAGCTTCTGGTCTTAATGCTCTTTGTCTGAATTCTTCAATATATTGTGGTTCAACTAATGAAGCAATGTCTTCGTAAGAAATTTCTTCAATTTTGTGAATTTCGTGAGAAGTTCTGAAACCATCAAAGAATTGTAAGAATGGAACTTTAGCTTTGTAAGTAGATAAGTGAGCTACTAAAGCCATATCCATTTCTTCTTGAACGCTGTTTGCAGCTAACATAGCATAACCTGTATTTCTGCAACCCATAACGTCTGTGTGATCACCAAAGATTGCTAATGATTGAGCTGCTAAAGCACGAGCTGATACGTGGATTACGTGAGGAATCATTTCCCCAGCTACTTTGTGCATTACAGGAATCATCAATAATAAACCTTGTGATGCTGTGTAAGTTGAAGTTAATGAACCTGCTGCTAAAGAACCGTGAACTGCACCAGCTGCACCAGCTTCTGATTGCATTTCTGCTACACGAACTTCTTTGCCCCAGATGTTCTTTTTGTGTTGTGATGCCCATTCATCAATCCATTCACCCATTGTAGATGAAGGAGTAATTGGGTAGATTGCTGATACTTCGCTTAAAGCATACGCAACATGTGCTGCAGCGTAGTTACCATCAACTGTTATTGTCTTTCCTGGCATAAATAAACCTCCTTATTAGTTTTCTATCCAGCTACTATTTTAAAATACATTTTTAAAAGGTTAAAACTCTCTTAACTCTCTTCTTACATGTACTACTTTATTTTACGTCAAACATAAAAAATTTGTTAGTTTTTTATATTATTTTTCTCTAACCTAAATAACTTGTAAAATTATGCCTGAAACTAACGCTACAACAAATAAAATACCTACGACTTTTAAAGAATCTTTTATATTATCATTATGTTTAAATAAAACTAACAAACCTAATCCAGCATTTGTTGACAAACCAGCTATCAAAGAACCAAAACCAATTACATTTTTCAAATAAAGCATGACTATCAAAACTGACGTTGCACAATTTGGAATTAAACCAATAATTGATGCCAAAAATACTTGTACAAATTGATTTGTATCAAAAATTAGATTTACAGTATCGTTTGCATAAGTCAAAGCAGTACTTAAAAGGCAATTAATTACTAAAATAAATAGAAAAATATTGAAAGTATGTTTTAGAGGGTGAATGAACAATTTTGTAACAGTAGAGTGAATTTCTGAATGACAACAACCCTCTTCATGCATTTCTATTTCTTCAATTTCTTCGACTTCATCCTTTGTTGTTTTTATCTCAGGTTTAAATATCAAATCAACCGCATAACCAACAACAAGCCCTAAAACAACTTTTGTACAAATTACAGGAACAATTGTTGAAATATTATTTGGTTCTGCAAGCAAAATCGGAATAGCCTCATCACTTGTTGCAATATAAACAGCCAATAATGTACCTAGTGAAATAAATTTTTTAATATATAAAACAGTTGCTATAATTGAAAATCCACATTGAGGAATTGAAGCTAAACAACTACCAATTAATGGACCATAAAATCTTGAACCCAAAGAAAGATTTTCAATTTTTTCAGAAAAATAGTTTTCAAAAATTTCAATAAATACAAAGATTACAAATAAAAATGGGATAAGGTTAATGCTTTCAGCAATAGCCTCTTCCAAAAATTCTGGTACGTTAAAGATATGCACAAATTTTAGAATAAAATTCATACACAATTCATTAAAAGTATTCATATTATTTAAAAATTGGATAATCATAACAGAAGTATTTTACCACGAAAAACAAATGTAAAATTACAATTTTTCGTTCACGAATAAGCCTGAAGTTAAGTCAATTTTTACATCTTGAAGAAGTTTTAAATATGATTTTTCACTTTTTGTTGTTTTTATTCTTTTGAACTTGAAGATTTTGTTTCCAAGTCCAATTTTATCATTCACAACCAATACAGCTGGAAAAGCTGCAGTTTGTTTAAATGGAGTTGAAATTTTTGTTGATTCAACTCTCAATTCGCCATTTCTTCTTAAGAATTTTCTTTTTTGAACATCTTTAACTTGTAATTCCACTTTTGATCCAGCTTTTATCAACAAGTATCTTTCCTTAGTCACCAAATTCCAAGGTACTACTGCTTTTTGAATATCATCAACTTGCGATTTTTGAGAATCGGCTTTTGTTGTCATTTGGACTGGAATTTCTGTCTGTACAGGAATAATTGCGTAATCACCTTTTACGTAAGCTTGTTTTAATCTTGAACCGATAGTTTTTTTCTTAGCTCCATAATGTTCAATTTTTTTGTTATACATATTATATTCTTGAGCTGAAATATTATATGCCATTATAGCTAATTCTGCTCTTGTAAGAGGTTTTGTAGCATTAATTTTAACGTCATTACCAACAACAGGTAATAAACCCATAACATCTGCTTTTGCGAATTCTATCAAATCTTCATTCTTCAAAGTGCCTCTATCTTTATATTTTCCAAGGATATTTTTTGCTTGGTCAATAGTAATAATTTTATCGCTTAAATAATTCACAATAGGGAAAATTGCGTATTTTCTAATGATTGTTCCATTTGGATAAATATATTTTGAATTATCTGCAAGTGGAAGAAAATCATAATATAAAGCTATTTGCATTGCATCATAATAAGGATTTTCTTGTGGCAAGTCATAAAATTCTACACCTTGCTCAACCATTTTTTTATCAAGTCCTAAAGCTTTTACAACAGTTTCTGAATATTCACATCTTTTAACAGGTTGATTTGGTTTAAAAGTTCCATCAACATAACCAATCATAATACCTTTTTGATACAATTCTGTTAAAGCATCATAATATGGAGCGTCTTTTCTAACATCTGTATAAATACTGCCACTAATTTTTTCTGCAAAAACAGGAGTTGCAAAAATTAATAAACACAAAATTATTAAAATCTTCTTCATTTTTTATTTTTTCCTTTTTTCAAATAGTCTTCAAATTTCTTTTCTTCAACCTTGTAACCACAACCCTCGTGCAATTTCATAGGTCTATAAATTCTTTTTACTGGGTATCTTCTGCACATTTTTAATCGCTTATCATATACAGAACAAAGCCCCTCTTCAGTTACATATTTACACGCAAATATTAAATTGCCATCTTCGTCTTTACCTTTAATATAAAATCTTCTGTAAGCTGGAAAAAGAAATTGCATGATTTTAAATTCTTTTTCTGTGTAAGTATCAATACTATACATATAATTACAACATTTTCCGCACTTTTTACACTCGCCAGTAATTTCGTAACTTATTTTTTCTGTTACGAAATACGATTTTAATTCATTTATCATTGTTTCTAAAAAATCGAACATGTTTTTTTTAATATTTGTGCTTTAATAATAATATAATGATATATTATAATTCACAATGGAGCAAATTATAAAGAAATATGAGCGATAAATATCAATTCCAAGTTCCTGAAAGGATAAGAAAAGTGAAACCTAAACGTAATTACACAAATGTAGGTTATTTTTGTGTGTTTGTGATGGCAGTAATTTTAGCAGCGTTTGTTGCTTTCAAATTATATTTACTTTCATTACCACCTATACACAACTTAGAAGATTTTAAACCAAACATCATTACTAAAATATATTCTGATGATGGGGAAATAATTAAAACATTTACAGCTTATACCTTTAAAAAGGTTGAACTTGAAGAAATTCCAGATACATTAATCCAAGCAATTATTGCAACAGAAGATAAAAACTTTTATCATCACGCAGGTTACGACTTGTTTGGTCTTGCTCGTTCAATCGTAGCTAACGTTATGGCTGGTAGAGTAGTTCAAGGTGCAAGTACAATTACACAACAACTTTCACGTATTTTATTCTTGAACAACGAAAGAACATTTAACAGAAAAATCAAAGAATTTGTTATCGCTGCTCGTATTGAAAAATCAATCAGCAAAGACCAAATTCTAGAAATGTATTTGAATAATGTATACTTAGGCTCTGGTGCTTATGGTGTTGAGGGTGCAGCTCAAATTTACTTTAACAAATCTGTTAAACAACTTACATTACCAGAAATGGCTTTAATTGCTGGTTTACCTCAAGCACCTAGCGTTTATTCACCTTTTAATAATATAAAGAAGGCTGAAAAACGTAGAAACCAAGTATTAAAAAGAATGTACAAAATGCGTTTCATTACTAAGGAAGAATACTTAAGTGCTAAAAAAGCAGAAATAAAATTAAATCACATGCCAAATGTTTATACTTACAACAAAGCTCCTTATTTCTGCGATTATGTAATGAGAGAATTGGAAAAATTAGGCTTTGACGAAGAAGACATTTCACAAGGTGGTTATAAAATTACAACAACACTTGATTACAATACACAACTTGCAGCAAATGATGCTCTTATAAACAATATGAACGCTTATGGTTTAAGAGCTGATAAAAACCAAGCTGCAGTCTTTGTATACAACCATGTCAATGGTAAAATTCTAGCTTATGCTGGTGGTAAAGATTATTCTAAATCTCAATACGATAGAATTACTCAAGCAGTAAGACCACCAGGATCAGCCTTCAAACCTTTTGTTTACGCAGCAGCATTAGAAAAAGGTATTACTCCAAACGACATCGTTGAAGATATGCCAGTAAAAATTGGAAACTGGTCACCTAAAAACTATGGTAACAAATACAGAGGAAACATTCCTGTATACACAGCTTTAATGGTATCTTCAAACGTATGTGCCGCAAGAATGATAGAATATACAGGTATTAGACCAGTTATTCAACTTGTACGTATGTTAGGTATCACAACACCTATCGAATACGACTACACAATTGCACTTGGTTCAAACGGTGTTAAACTATTTGAATTTACAAGAGCTTATGGTGCTTTTGCTAATGGTGGATACAAGGTTGAACCTTACGCAGTAGAAAGAATTGAAGATTCAAAAGGTAAAGTAATATACGAAGCTCCAACACCAAAACCTGTAAAAGTTATGAATTTAAGTACAGCTAGTCAAATGACTTCAATGCTTAAAACAGTAGTTTCAAATGGTACTGGTAGAGCAGCAAACATCGGTAAACCAGCAGCGGGTAAAACAGGTACAACAGATGATTCTAAAGATGCTTGCTTTATGGGTTACACACCTAACGTTGTTGCTGGTGTTTGGGTTGGTAATGATGACAACTCAAGAAATGGTAACATTCAAGGTGGTACAATTCCTGCTTTGATATGGAGAGATGTTATGAGAGTCGCTACTCAACCTTACGGTAATGTAGATTTCCAATATACATCTTACGATTTAACTCCATTTAAAGCTGGTAGCAAGGCTATAAAAATTATTTCACCTGACGCTGTACAAAAAGCTTTTGATAAAAAGGAAAAAGAATTGAAAAACAAGGGTGATGAAAACGTAGATGAAACTCCTGCAGAAGCTTCTTTACCTAAAACTTTATCAAAACCTGTAAAGAAAGAAACTAGAAGACCATCAGCAACTCCTACTCCTATTCCTCAACCTGAAAAAGCTCCAGAGCAGGTAATAGAAGAAGCTAGCAAACTTGCACCTATTCCGATGGCTTCACCATTTTAAGAAAAAATAATTTAGAATAGACATATAAGGAAATGAAAATGACAGAAGAAAAACAAAAACATGAACCAATTTCGGCAAAAGATACAATTCGCCAATTAAGACTTCAAAAGCTTGCAGAATTTGCAGAAAGAGGAATTAACCCATATCCATATTCTTTCGCAAAAAATGCTAAAGCAGCTGAACTTCAAGAGAAATATAAAGATTTACCAGCTGATACTGAAACAGAAGATGTATATTCAGTTGCAGGTCGTGTAATGGCTATTAGAAATACTGGTATGTTTATTGACTTAATGGATGATTCAGGAAAAATCCAAATTTTTTCACACAAACAAAATCTTCCAGAAGACCAAATTAAACTTTTAAAAATGCTTGATATTGGTGATATGGTTGGATTTACAGGTAAAATTAGAAGAACTCCTAGAGGAGAACTTTCTATCAAATCAACTGATATTAAACTTTTAGCAAAAGCATTATTACCATTACCTGAAAAATTCCATGGCTTAACTGACGTTGAAACTCGTTATCGTCAAAGATACGTTGATATGATTGTTAACGACGAAGTTAGAGATACTTTCAGAAAAAGAAGTTTAATTATTCAAAAAATTAGAGAATTTTTAAATAATCAAGATTTCTTAGAAGTTGAAACACCAATGCTTCATCCACAAGCAAGCGGTGCTAACGCAAGACCTTTCGTAACTCACCATAACACTCTTGATATGGATATGACTTTGAGAATTGCACCAGAATTATACTTGAAACGTTTAATGGTTGGTGGCTTGAGCGAAAAGATTTACGAAATCAATAGAAGTTTCAGAAACGAGGGTATTGATATTAGACACAACCCAGAATTTACTATGATTGAGTTATACCAAG
This sequence comes from Cyanobacteria bacterium UBA791, assembly GCA_002297005.1. Lineage (GTDB taxonomy): Bacteria > Cyanobacteriota > Vampirovibrionia > Gastranaerophilales > Gastranaerophilaceae > UBA791. The sequence continues at coordinate 57,680 of DBIX01000048.1, forward strand.
CTTATGTTGATTACAATGAAATGATGGTATTACTAGAAAACATGGTAAGTTATGTTGCTAAAGAAGTTTTAGGTACAACTAAAATTCAATATGGCGAACACGAAATCGATTTAACTCCACCATGGGATAGAAAAACTATGTTAGGAGCTATCAAAGAGTATACAGGTATTGATTTCAGCGATTGCTTTACAGTAGAAGATGCAAAAGAAAGAGCTAAATCAATTGGTATTCACGCAGACGAAGCTGATAACTGGGGTAAAGTTATTGATGCAGTATTCGAAGAAAAAGTTGAACCACACTTAATTCAACCAGTTCACATCATTGACTACCCAAGAGATATATCACCTCTTGCAAAAGTTCATAGAGATAATGACAGATTAACAGAACGTTTTGAAACTCGTGTTAATGGTTGGGAAATTGCAAATGCATTCTCTGAATTAACAGACCCAATCGACCAAAGATACAGATTTGAAGCCCAAGCTTTAGCAAAAGCAAATGGTGATGAAGAGGCATGTGATATTGATGAAGATTACATTACAGCTCTTGAATACGGCTTACCACCATGCGGTGGCTTAGGTATGGGTATAGATAGACTTGTTATGTTATTAACAAATTCTCCATCAATTCGTGATGTTATCGCATTCCCTACAATGAGAAAAAATTAGAAAATAAATTGAATAAAACAAAAAGCGAATGGTTAAAACCATTCGCTTTTTGTTTTTGTTAGACAAGTATGCCTATATTTGAAGAGATATAGAATATAAACAAAGAGGCGAGGTTGAAAATCAACCTCGCCTCTTTTATATTAAAGAACCTTCTAAATTATTCTTTTGTATATTCTGCATCAATGATGTCGTCATCATCCTTGTTATCAGATTTTGGTTCTTCTGTTGATGAAGTGTTTTCAGCATTTGGAGCTTCTTCTTTTTGAACAGCTTCATAAGCTTTTTGAGAAATTGCGAAGATTGTTTGTTGTAATTCATCTGACAATTTCTTAACTTCATCAGCTGATTTGTTTTCATCAAGAGCTTTTTGTAAAGCTTCTTTGCCTTCATCAAGTTTTTTCTTATCATCATCTGAGATTTTGCCTTCAAAATCTTTAACGATTCTTTCAGCAGAAGTAATCATGCTAGCTGCATTGTTTTTAACTTCAGCTTCTTCTTTTTTCTTTTTATCTTCTTGAGCATTTGCTTCTGCTTCTTTAACCATCTTGTCAATATCAGCTTCTGATAAGTTAGAAGAGTTTGTAATTGTAATTTTTTGTTCTTTACCTGTTGCTTTATCTTTAGCAGATACGTTTACAATACCGTTGGCATCAATATCAAATGTAACTTCAACTTGAGGAACACCTCTCATTGCTGCAGGGATACCATCAAGTAAGAATTTACCTAATGATTTGTTATCTCTAGCCATTGGTCTTTCACCTTGAAGAACGTGAATATCTACAGCTGTTTGGTTATCTTCTGCTGTTGAGAATACTTGTGATTTAGAAACAGGGATTGTAGTGTTACGAGGAACTAATGGAGTCATAACACCACCTAAAGTTTCAATACCTAATGTCAATGGAGTAACATCTAACAATACGATATCTTTAACTTCACCAGCAAGTACACCAGCTTGGATAGCAGCACCAACTGCAACTACTTCATCAGGGTTTACTGATTGGTTAGGATCTTTGCCTGTGTAATCTTTAACTAATTGTTGAACTGCTGGGATACGGCTTGAACCACCAACTAATACAACTTCGTTAATATCAGATTTTGAAATACCAGCATCTTTAATAGCTTGTTCAACTGGTTTTTTACATCTTTCTAACAAGTCGTAAGATAATTCTTCAAATTTAGCTCTTGTTAAAGTTAAATCTAAGTGTTTTGGACCATTTGCATCAGCTGTGATGAATGGTAAGTTGATTGTTGTTTCGAATACTGATGATAATTCGCATTTTGCTTTTTCAGCAGCTTCTTTAATACGTTGCATTGCTTGTTTATCGTTTGATAAATCGATGCCTTCTTGTTTCTTGAATTCTTCACAAATCCATTTCATGATTTTTTCATCGAAATCATCACCACCTAAGTGAGTATCACCTGATGTTGAAAGAACTTCGTGAACACCATCACCAATTTCTAGGATAGATACATCAAATGTACCACCACCTAAGTCGAATACAAGAACTTTTTCTGGTTTATCTTTTTCAAGACCATAAGCCAAAGCAGCTGCGGTTGGTTCGTTTACGATACGAAGAACATCTAAGCCTGCAATTTTACCTGCATCTTTTGTTGCTTGTCTTTGTGCGTCGTTAAAGTATGCTGGAACTGTGATTACTGCTGAAGTAACTTTTTCTCCCAAATAAGTACTAGCATCATCAGCTAATTTTCTTAAAATCATTGCTGAAATTTCTTGTGGAGTATAATCTTTTCCATCAATATTTTTCTTGTAATCTTCGCCCATGTGTCTTTTGATTGAAGCGATTGTTTTATCTGGGTTTAAGATAGCTTGTCTTTTTGCTAATTGACCAACTAATCTTTCACCTGTTTTTGTAAAACCTACGATTGAAGGAGTTGTTCTTGTTCCTTCTGCGTTTGCGATAACAGTTGGTTTACCACCTTCCATTACGGCAACTACTGAGTTTGTTGTACCTAAGTCAATACCAATTGTCTTTGCCATTTTCTCTTTCCATTCTGATTTTATTCAGAACGCCTTTCTCTATTTCTATGTTATACTACTTTCTTTTTATAATTTTAATTTACCACTATTTTTTATGAATTATTAAAAAATAAACAAAAAATTAATAATTCATTTTTCGTGTATAATATTCATGAAATCGGAGAGAAAAATTATGAAAATTGCTATATACCCAGGAAGCTTTGACCCAATAACAAACGGACACTTAGACGTTTTAAAAACTGCAGCAGCTATTTTTGATAAGGTTATTATTGCAGTTGCCTATAATGCAGAAAAAAAGGGTGGATTTTTATCTGTTGAAGATAGAGTTCAGCTAATTAAAGATGCCGTAAAAGATTTTCAAAATGTTGAAGTCGATAGTTTCCACGGCTTAACGGTTGATTACGCCCAAGAAAAAGGTGCAAAAATTCTTATTCGTGGTTTAAGAGCCGTTTCTGATTTCGAATTTGAAATGCAACTTTCTCAAACAAATAGTGCTCTTGATAAAGAAGTTAAAACAATTTTCTTAACTACAAGACCAAAATACAACTTCATTTCTTCAAGTTCTGTAAGAGAAATTGTCGAACTAAAAGGGGACGTAAGCAAGTTCGTACCTGAAAATGTAGACAAATTTTTAAAAGCCAAATTTCTTTGATTACATTTGACTTTTAACTTTTTAATTGTAAAATAATTAGTAAAAATACACTAGAAAAAAGCAAGGAAATATATATATGAGCATGCAATCTTATGATCAATTACTAAAACCGGTTTATGACCTTTTGAAAAGACTAGAACTTTGTTTAGAAAAAGGTTTTCCAATTTTACCAAACTACTTAGTAGCAGTAAAAGTTAAAGATATTGAACCATTAATTGATACAATTTACGCAACTCTTCCACAAGAAATTCAAGAGGCAAGAGCTTTATTAAGACGTAGAGAAGAATTGCAAATGGAAGCTCAACAAAAAGCTGAAAAAATTATTGTAGATGCTCAAAATGAAGCAAGCAGATTATTAAGCGAATCAGATATTCTAAAAGCAGTTCAAAACGAAGCTGAAAAAATTAAAGAACAAGTTATAACTGAATGTGAAGAAATTAAACGCAGAGCATTAGAAGATGCTGAAAATGTAAGACTTCAAGCTGCAGACGATGCTATGAGAACTCGTGAAGGTGCTAACGTTTATGTTGAAAGAGTTTTCTCATATCTTGAAAACATTTTCTCAGAACAACTTCAAACAGTTAAAAACGGTCAAGTTTATATGGACAAATTAAAATCAGATGTTGATAGCAATTTCGACCCATTGAAAAATAACTATCCAGCATCTTCTGCTGATTTATCAAGCAATTTTAAAATTGACTAATTTTAAATATTATCCTCAAATTTAACGGCAACTTTACCTGCCTCAGGATTCATAATTTCGATTACGATTTTATTAGAACCCTCTTTTAAGCATGAAGTATCAGCAATTTTTATTGTGCCTTTTTGTGCCAATCTAAATTTTAAAGGATTTTCTTCAGAAACCTCTGTTCCCTTAATTTCTTTGCCATCAGTAATGAAAATTACATCGTCTTCTGAATACTTTTTATCATTGATTTGTACATAATTAAAACCACTTATAAACCCTGGTCCTAAAATATTTTTTAGTTCAAAAGTCACGCTATCACCATTGTTTTTAAGTGTGCCTTTTTGATAAATTTTTCTCAACAAGAACTCAGGTACAATCACGGGTAAACTCCTTTAAAATAATTGAAATCTTTTTACATCTCCTACTTCTAGTATAACATTTTTCATCTCGTTTTTAAAGTCCCATGTACCATGGATATTTCTGCCTTTTTGCCATACAACAATATCTATTGTGTTATGCTCTTTCAAAAATGCATTTATTAAATAAAATTTGTCCTGAACATTTGCTCTTTTAATATATCTACCTATTTTTACACCATTTAAAAAGATTGTTGCACGACGATATGGAAAATCTTTTAGGTACAAATATTTAGAAAAAACTTCATCCTCTCTAAAAGTTACATCAAAACTAGCTGAAATCTTTGCTAGATAAGGAGCATCAGATTCTCTAAAATCTCCTCTTTCTATAGAAAGTTTTTCGTTGACATAAAATTCAATATCACATTTAGGTAATGTTTCAAATGTAACTAATCCTCGTGGATGATTTGTTTCGCCAGAAAATCCTTTGTCAAAACCAAGATTTTCTACCAAAATTGTTAATTCGTTTTCTTCTTTATTCAAAACCTTTTTATCCAAATGTATTTGAATAGTTTCTGGTATTTGTTGAAGTTTTTCAATTTTATAACTGTTTCTGCTCAAAATCTCTTTTCCGTTTATATAAACAGCAAAAAGATGTCTCGCACTTAAAGTTATTTCTTCTATATTTTTAGGAATTTTTCCTTTGTAAAAAGTAAATTCATCCGATAAATCACAGGATAGGGAATCAAGTTTATCACCTTTTATTTTTCTCCAAGAAGAATAATCATAATCCGTATCTATTTCAGGTGCACAGAAAGATACTTCAAGGTTTTTCAAAGTCTTTTTATGGTCTGTTTGTGGACGAGTTTTAAAATACTTTTTAGAAAATCCATGTTTTAAATCATAATACGCAATTTCAGCACTATGTTCCAAAGCAACCGTATCATCTTTTGCAACGTAATCTGCATTAAAAATTGCACGTTTATCTGTAATCCAAGTTTTTCTTGTAGCTTCACGAGTCAAGAATACAAAACGTGTTGATTTTCCATCCTTTTCAAATTTAAAAGTATCAAAATCCTTTTTGTTTCCAGAAATTTTATCGCCATTCGATAAATACATAGAGGCATTTTCATCAGCAATTAAAAATATCGTTTCTTTTTCATCATTTTTTAATCTTGCAAAAACTTCTATGTCTGAAAACTCGATTTCACACGCATAAAGTTTCAAGTTTATTGGACAAATTTTCATATCGTAAGGATTTATTCTTGCAGAGAATTTGTCAAAAAGTTTTATAGTTTTAGCTTCAGGATTTAAATTGCGTAAGAATAGCCATTTGCAGTCATTTTCATTATCTTTTCTTACTTTTGTATAAATACCTTCTTCATTTATCTCCAAATCTTCGTCAGATTCAGTATTTGTCAAACCAAAGGATTTAAGAAAATAATTTATTTCTTTAGCTTTAAAATAATTATCCTCTAAAACACCGTATTCATCAATTGGTGCGGTAAAATCATAGCTTGTATAAACTTCATCACAAGCAATATTACCCCAAGAAGTTCCACCACAACACATGTAATGATTAAATATCGTTACACCTTGAGAAATAGCCGTTTTGGTAACTAAATTTATGTGTTGGTCAGAAAGCTCTTTTCTAATATGTTCGTATCCTGAGCCATCCCATTTATCAAACCAGCCAGATTGCATTTCTGCAATAAAAGCTGGAGCATTTTCTTTACATTCAAAAACACCTTCAAGATTATCCATTGTATCAAAACAGAAATTATCCTTACGCCAATCTTGATTAGGATTGATGTATAAATATGTATCACAAGCATAAATATCTACTACATCTGCCCACAAACCCCATGGAGCAGCATCATTATGATAAATTGGACATTTTATACCACGTTCACGTGCCATATCATAAAGCTTACGCATATAAGTGTCGTCCATTTCATCATTTGCGTATTCATTTTCTATTTGGAAAAGAATTACGTTATCAAACTTGTTTATTATAGGAATAATATGGTCATACCATTCTGTTATATATTCCATATATTTTTCGCTGTAATGATATTCCGTACCAATTCTGTTACGAGGAATAACGTCTTTATCCTTTAATAACCATAATGGGAAACCACCAGCACTAACCTCGCTATTAATAAAAGGTCCTGGGCGAGAAATTACATATAACCCAACTTCTCTTGCAGCCTCAAGAACTTTTTCAATATCTTTTAAACCTGTAAAATCGTATTCTCCTTGTTTTCCGCTATGATATTTCCACCAAAAATATATTTCAACGGTATTATATCCACCAGCTTTCATTTTCATAAAACGGTCTTTTGCAAGTTCATAGCTTGGAGTTCTAAAATAGTGAAACGCACCACTTCTGATAAATTCTCTCTTTCCGTCAATAATCAAGGAATGTTTATCAAAAGTTACGTTCATGCGATGCTCCTAAAATTTTAGTTATTATTTTGAAGTTTAATTTAAATTTTAGACTTTAACAACCTCTATATTGATGAGGAAAAATAGAATTTGTTTTTATTAAAAAGTATTCACTATATACTATGTTTGAAGTAAAATTATCTTATGAAACTGGAATTGGAAGAAATTATTAAGGCAACTGATGCAAAAGTCCTTAAAAATGATATAAAAAACGAAAAATTAAATTTTTCTACAGATACTAGAACAATACAAAAAGGTAACATTTTTGTTCCTATAAAAGGTGAAACTTTTGATGGAGAAAATTTTATTGAGAATGCTTTAAACAGCGGTGCAGAAGCATATTTTACTCGTAATGATAAAATTTTTGATAATGCAAAAGTTGTTCTTCAAGTAAAAGATACGCTTATTGCATATCTTGAATGTGCAAGATTATGTAGAAAAAATATTAATCCAAAAGTTATTGGAATTACTGGTAGTAGCGGAAAGACAACTTCTAAAGAAATGATGTATGCTATTGCCTCAGAAAAATTTAAAACACACAAAACTGATAAGAACCACAATAACGAAATAGGATTTTGCCAAACAATGTTCAACATGCCTGAAGATACAGAGGTTTTAATCGTTGAAATGGGGATGAGAGGTTTTGGAGAAATTGAACTTCTTTCTAAATATTCAGAGCCAGATATTTCAATAATAACAAACGCTGGCACAGCTCATATTGGTAGACTAGGTTCAAAAGAAAATATAGCAAAAGCAAAATGTGAAATAGTTAAATTTCAAAATCCAAACGGAACATTCATAACAGAAGAAAACCCAATGGTTGAAAATATTGTAGAATTTTCAGGTAAAAAAGTTTTCTGCTCACTAAAAGACGTTAAATTTTTAGAAAAAACTACTGATTACACAAAATTTTCTTATAAAGGAAATGAATTTGAAATTAACGTAAGTGGCGAATATAACGTTAAAGATGCGATTGAATGTATTGAAGCAGGTTTGGCTTTGGGTATGGAGATTAAGGATATTCAAGCAGGGCTTAGAAAATACAAAAACATTGAAAAAAGATTTGAAGAAGAAATCGTAAATGGTTTTAAAATCATAAATGACAGTTACAACGCAAACCCTGATAGTATGAAAGGTTTTGTAAAAAACGTGGTTGAACTTTATGACAAACCTGTTCTTGTTTTAGGAAATATGGGTGAACTTGGAGAAAATTCTGAAAAATATCATGCCGAAATTGGTGAATATATTAACACTTTAAACAAAACAGATATAATTGTTTTGACGGTTGGAAATCTTGCAAAAGAAATTAGTAACGCAATTTCAGGTGATATAAATAAAAAACATTTTGAAAATACAAAAGACGTAAGCCTTTACATTCTTGATAATATTGATAGACGTTATACAATATTCTTGAAGGCATCACGCTCTGAAAAATTTGAAGATATAATCAAATACTTAAAAGGAGATAATCTATGATTATGATAACAGTAGCAATGCTACTTGGTTTAATATTATGTTTACTTTTTGGTGTTCCTTACGTGGACATCGTAAAGAAAAAAATGTTCAATCAACATGTAAAAGATGTTATTGCAGAGCAACATAAAGAAAAAGATGGCACACCTACAACTGGCGGGATTTTTATCTTTTTAGCAATTGTAATAGCCTCAATCACAACTCTTATGTTGGCTCAAAAATTAACTACAACCGCATTATTAATATTGATTACATTATTTTTCTATGCTCTTGTTGGTTTTCAAGACGATTATATCAAAATTAAAAACAAGGAAAACGACGGCATTAGTGCAAGAGGTAAATTTTTAAGACAAGTTATGATTGCATTGTTACCAGCAATTTTTATAATGTGTACAAAAGGCGAAATGGCAACATATTTAAGTGTTGGCTACTGGCATTTTAATATTGGATGGTTATATCCTATCTTTGTTGTTTTCGTTCTTACTGGAGCATCAAATGCTTATAACCTAACTGATGGTCTAGATGGACTTGCTGCATCTTGCGGGGTATTTTCTTTCTTAGCTTGTACAATTATTGGATTTTTATTAGGTGAACCTGAAGTTGCAATTATTTCTGCAACTGTAGTAGGGGCATTGATTGGTTTTCTTAAATATAATAAACCAAAAGCTCAAATTTTTATGGGTGATACTGGTTCTTTAGCTTTGGGTGGATTACTTGGTACTCTTGCTGTTATTGGTAAATTTGAATTATGGTTAATCCCTATTGGCATAATTTACATTATGGAAACTCTTTCTGTAATGCTACAAGTTGCAAGTTACAAAACAACTGGTAAAAGAATTTTCAAAATGTCACCTATTCACCACCACTTTGAAAAATGTGGTTGGAGCGAAAAAAGAATTGTAATTACTTTTGCATCTATATCTGCAATATTTTCTATAATTGCAATCATCTTTTCTTATTTATTTTTTAGAGGATTAATATAATGAAAACAAATTGGTTTGATAAAAAAGTTTTAATTTTAGGCTTATCAAAAAGTGGTATTGCAGCTGCAAAATACTTAAACGACAAGGGTGCAGATGTTTATATTACAGAAATAAAAGAAGTAAATCTTGATAATTACAAAGAACTTACAGATGCTGGAATTAAGATAGAATCTGGTCATCATAGCGAGGATTTTATAAAAGATAGCTATCTTGCTATTACAAGTCCAGGAATTCCACCTCAAACAGAAATCTTTAATAAATTAAAAGAGGAAAAAGTTCCTGTAATATCAGAAGTTGAACTTGCTTTTAAAGAAACAGGGAAACCATTTATAGCAATCACAGGTACAAACGGTAAAACAACAACAACTTCTTTGACAGCTCATATTTTACAACAGGAATATAAAGCTGAAGCATGCGGAAATATTGGTCTTCCTCCTTGTGCTTTACTTACAAAAGATTTAGATTATTTTGTTTTAGAAGTAAGTTCATTCCAATTACATTATAGCGATGCTTTTCAACCTCAAATTGCTTGTTGGTTAAACTTTACTCCTGATCATGTTAACTGGCATGGTAGTTTAGAAAACTATTTCAACGACAAGGCAAAAATCTTTAGAACTCCACAAGCACCTGCTTTTGCAGTATTTAACGCAAAGGACGAAAAACTTGTTGAATTTAGCAAGGAATGTCCATCAGAAATCTTCTTCTTTGCAGATAAAATGGGTAAAAATGCTTGCTATATTGAAAATAATGAACTTATGTTTATGAGAAATAATAAAGTTGAAAAGATTATGGATGTTGCAGATATTCCACTTATGGGAGAACACAACTACCAAAATGTTGAATGTTCTGTAATTTGTGCAAAACTTGTTGGATTAACTAATGAACAAATTGCTGATGCAATTAAATCTTTCAAAGTCCCAGCTCATAGATTTGAATATGTGACAGAAAAAGAGGGCGTTAAATTTTATAACGACTCAAAAGCAACAAACCCTGAATCAGCAATTGTTGCAATAAATTCTTTCCCAGAAGACCAAAATGTTGTTTTAATTGCTGGTGGAAGAGATAAAAATACAGATTTGACAGAATTTTGTAATTCAATCAAAAAACATATTTCAACAGTTATTCTAATTGGTGAAGCTACAGATAGATTTGAAGAAAATCTAAAAAATTCTGGTTTTGAAAACATAATAAGAGAAAATACTCTTGAAAGTGCAACATCAAAAGCTTATTCTCTAAAACCAAATGCTGTTTTATTATCACCGGCATGTGCAAGTTTTGATATGTTTAGTGGATATGAAGAAAGAGGAGATGTATTTAAAGACTATGTCTTATCCAAAGTATAGTAATAGAAAATCTTCATACGCACCAAAATATAGTGTTATGATTTCTTCTCCAGATAGAACACTTATGATTGTTGTTGCCTTTTTAGTAATAATCGGTTTAATGGCAATCTTTTCAGCAAGTGCACCTAAATGTATTGAGGCAAATATTACACCTCTAAAATTCGTTGCTCAACAATTTGTGTTTATGATTTTAGGGATTTTAGGGATTAAATTTTTTGCAAATTACGACTACAAAAATTTAGTACCACTCACAATGTTTGTTGCAATTTTTGTAATTATATTACTTGCCTTAGTAGGCTTAACACCTTTAGGTTTAACCGTTAACAATTCTACCAGATGGTTAAATTTAGGGCCATTAAGCTTTCAACCATCAGAATTTTCTAAGCTTGCAGTAGTATTACTACTTGCTAGTGCATTTTATAAAAACCCAAAAATAACCCAACAAAAAATGGTTTATTTCTTCCCAATAGTGATAATGGTTTTATTCATTTTCAAACAACCAAACTTATCTATGGTAATTTTATTGGGATTAACATCACTAGTCATGTGGCTAAGTGCAGGCGGACCATTAAAGCTCGCATTCACCACAATATTTGGTGGTATTGGGTTTGTTGCCTTAAATATTTTTACAGCTTTAAACGGCATGTGGTCTTTATTAAAACCATACCAATTAACTCGTATTACAACATGGTTAAATCCTGAACTTGATTCACAAGGTGCAGGATATCAAATTGTACAATCCCTTACAGCATTTGCTTCAGGTGGATTTTTTGGGGTTGGTTTTGGTAATTCTAAACAAAAATTATTTTGGCTTCCAGAATCACATACCGACTTTATTTATTCAGTAATCGGTGAAGAACTTGGTTTTGTAGGGTGCGTATTAGTAATTGGCCTATTTTGGACTTTCATTCATAGAGGTTTAATCATAGCATCACGTTGTCCTGATATGTACGGAAAACTTTTAGCAGTAGGAATTACTTTCTCTATTGGTTTCCAAGCATTTTTGAATATATCAGTAACATGTTCCTTCTTACCAGCAACAGGTGTTCCTCTTCCATTTATTAGTTATGGTGGTTCATCATTAATGGTAACTCTTTGGATGATTGGTATTTTATTAAATATTTCTAAAAAACGTATAAGAAGAATAAGGGAAAGAAACAATGTCAAATACATCTAAAAAATATACTTATTTCGTAACAGGTGGTGGAACAGGTGGTCACATATATCCTGCAATGGCAGTCTGTGAAGCATTAAAAAATGATGCAGAAACAAAAGATATTTTTTATGTAGGAAATCCTAAAAACCTAGAATATGACATTGTAAAAAAAGCTGGATTTAAATTTTTACCAATAAAAGTTTCAGCAATGCCAAGACGATTAAGTTTTGGTCTAATCAGATGGGCTTTTGAACTAGAATTAGCAAACTGGAAAGCTTTGTACTATCTTTTAAAATACAAACCTGATTGTATTTTAGGTACAGGTGGTTATGTTAGTGCACCAACTCTTTTTGCAGCAACGATGATTAAAAAACCATTTATGATTCATGATTGCGATGTTCATCCAGGAATTGTTTCTAAGTCAGTTGCACCTATGGCAAAAGCTGTTTCTTTAGCTTTCGAAGAAAGTGAACAATTTATCAATGCACATAGATTTTACGTAAATGGAAACCCTATTAGAAAAGCCTTTAAGGATTTATCAAAAGTTGATGCTAGACTAAATTTAGGATTAAAAAACAAATTGACTATCTGCATTATGGGTGGTTCTCAAGGTGCAAAATCAATTAATAACGCCTCTGTTAAAATTTTAAGAGAACTTTCTGAAAAATATAATGTACAAGTAATTTTCCAAACAGGTAAAAAACACTATGACACTTGTGTTGAAAAGATAAAAGAAGTTTATCCTGAATTTGAAAATGATAAAAACCTACTTGTAAGACCTTATTTTGACGATATGGCGACAGTCCTAAAAGCAAGTGATATAGCTATTTCAAGAGCTGGTTCTTTGAGTTTATCAGAAATTTGTGCATGTGGAATAGCACCTATCTTAGTTCCTTATCCTTATGCAGCAGCAGATCATCAACGCAAAAACGCAAAGGCAATGCTTAAAAACGAGGCATGTATTTATCTTGAAGATTCTGACACAACTCCAGAATCTCTAATGAAATTTTTATCTTTCTTGATTGAAAATCCAGACAAATTAGAACTTTTGCAACATAACACAAGAAGTTTAGCAAAATATGATTCAACAGAAAGAATAGTAAAACAATTAAAAAGTATAGCAAGATGGCAAAAGAGAAAACGTATGAAGAAGCAATAGAGCTTCTAACTTCGCAAGGAAAATTTTATATAAATCTAGGATTGGATAGAATTGAGGCAATTTTAGAACTTTTAGATAATCCTCATCAACACATGAAATTTATTCATGTCGCTGGAACAAATGGAAAAGGTTCTGTCTGCTCTATTTTAAATTCTGTTTTTATCCATGCTGGTTATAAGACAGGTCTTTTTACAAGCCCACATATTTTTGATTATACGGAACGAATAAAAATTAATGATGAGGAAATTTCAAAAGAAGAATTTGCAAAAAAAATCTTTGAAATAGAAGAACTTGCAAGAGAAAATAACATTCATTTAACAGAATTTGAAATTTTAACAGCCATAGCATTTTTATATTTCAAAGAACAAAATTGCGACATTGTAATTCTTGAAACAGGCTTGGGCGGTAGATTTGATGCAACAAACGTTATAACAAACCCACTTTGTTCAATTATTACTTCAATTAGTTTTGACCACACAGAACGTCTTGGAAATACTATTGAAGAAATTGCTTTTGAAAAAGCCGGTATTATTAAAAACGCACCAGTAGTTGTTCAAAAGAATAACAGAGGTTTTGACACAATAAAAGAAGTTGCCGGCAAAAATCTTGTTATTGCGACAAATTATCAATTTGACGATTTTAGCCTAAAAGGTGTTCATCAAATGGAAAACCTAGGGCTTGCCTTAAGTGCAGTTAATTTAATTCTCCCAAACATAACTATTGCCGTTATAAAAGAGGCTCTAAAAGATGTTCATCATAGATGCAGATTTGAGGTTCATCCAGATAAAAAGCTAATTATTGATGCTGCTCATAACCCTGACGGCATAAGAGTTTTGAGAGAAAGCTTGGAGCATTATTTTCCAAATCAAAACTTTAGATTTGTATATGGTTGTCTAAAAAATAAAGATTATAAAAATATGATTCCAGCGTTAATAAAAGCGGACGACGAAGTTTATTTTTACCATTATAAACATCCAAATTCAGTTGAAGTAGAGGAATTACAAAAATATTCACCAGTTAAAGCAAAAACCTTTGAAAATGGCGAAGTTTTAAAACCTGATAAATGGAATATTATTTGCGGTTCAATTTATATGATAGCTGAGGTATTGGGAAAACTGTAAGTTTATGTTATAGTTGACAAAAAGGAGAAAATTATGGCAAAAGACAGTAGTTTTGACGTAGTATCAGAATTTGATAAACAAGAATTAGTAAACGCAGTAGACCAAGTTAAAAGAGATATTTCATCAAGATTTGATTTAAAAGATTCAAACTCAGATGTAGTTCTTGATGGCGATAAAACAATCACTATCACAACTTGCGACGATATGAAATTAAGAAATATCTATGATATTTTACAATCAAAAATTGTTAAAAGAGGTTTAAGTATTAAAATTTTAGACCCACAACCTGTAGAAAACGCTCTTGGTGGAAACGTTAGACAAGTTTATAAATTAAAAAAAGGTTTAACACAAGAACTTGCAAAAGTAATCGTAGCAGATATTAAAGCTTCTAAATTAAAAGTTCAAGCTTCAATCCAAGGCGAACAAGTTCGTGTAAGCGGAAAAGATAAAGACGAATTACAAGAAGTAATCAAAATGTTGAGAGGAAATGAAGATAAATATGATTACCCTCTACAATTTGGTAATTACAGATAATTAATTTTTAATCTATAAAAGGGGCGAAGCCTAAAGGCTTCGCCCCTTTGTTTTGTATTTTTTATTTAATAATTTTCAAACACATATCTTCCAAAACATTTTGAACATTCATTCCAAGTTTAACTTCTTTTTTTGCAGTTTCAACGTGTTTTAAATCATGAATTAATCTGTTTGTTATATTTTTATCTTCCGTATTGCTTTTCATCAAACAAAGCATATAGTGTTGAACACTTTCTAAAACCTCTTGTGGATCATTTTCTTTCGTAAGCTGGAATAAGTCATTTGCAATATTAAAAACTTCTCCTCTTTCAAATTCAAAATAGTCGGCAAAAACATCTTCAATTAAAGAATAATCATAGCCCTCTATTTCAAAAGATGGTACAAAAAATGCCATACATCTTGACTGAATTGTTTGAAGCACATCATTTTTATCTCTTGTTAAAAAGATAAAAGTTGTATTCTTTGGTGGTTCTTCAATGGTTTTAAGAAGAGCATTTGCAGTTTCTTCCTGAAAATTCATTTGATTTAAGCCAAGAATTTCATCATCCTTACCTTTATCACAGAAAATAAATACTCTATGATAATCACTTGAATTTGTAAGAGAACTCTTTACCATTTGAGCTTGTTTTAAAGATATAACTGTCTTTGAAGTATCATCTTCCGGTTTGTAATCCACTTTTGAAACAGTAATAACCGCAGGATGTTCGTGTGAATCTATCCATCTGCAATTTTGACAATTACAATTTTCGCTAAAATTACTCTCACAATTCAACATTTTTGCAAGATACAAAGCCATTTTATATTGGGCATCAAAATCACTCCCATAAAATAAAAGAGATTGAAATACTGAATAATTCTCCGTATTTTTTGCCTCGTTAAAATATTTTATTAAAAATGGGTACTTATCCGATAATTGCATATTCAATTACCTCTTTTGTATCAAGTGCTTGACCTGATTTAATTTTGTATTCTGCATCAATTAGGTTTTGTTTTAAATTTATCAAAGCTTTTAGAGAATGTTTTCGCATTTTCTCCATATTCTTTTTCACAACAAATTCGTGCATGCCAGTAAGTTTTGAAATTTCAAATGTAGACATCTTCTTTTCATTTAATTTTATCAAAATCCATTTTCTAAGCATTGTTTGTAAAGCAGACATTATTTCTAGCTCATGTTTTTTAAACAATAATTTTCTAAATTCTAAAAGTGCTAAATCTGTTTTGTTTGTCATAATATAATCTGTAAAATTAAACAAATCCTCATTTGTAATACAGTTATTTTTTACATCAGCTTTTGTAACCGTTTTTTCAGGATATACTGCAAGTTTAAGCTTGTCTAATTCATTTACAAATTCTCTTAAATTATTTCCAATTTGTTCAATAAGAGTAAGACTCGCATCTTGCTCAACTTTTATACCAATTTTTCTTGCATACTTATTTATCCAAAGAGTTATTTCATCCGTTTTATAAGTTGGAATTGTTTTAAACTCTTGGGCATTTTGTTTTGATAAAAGTTTGAATAATTTTCTTCTTGTATCAAGTTTTTTACCCTCATCTCTTGGTAAAATTGCAGTAAAAACTATATCAACCTCATCAGACACAAGAGATAAAGCCTCTTCGATTTGTTTATTTTGACTATCTTCAAAAGATTTTGAAAAATAATCAAGACAATTTATTACGATAAGCATTTTACCAAACATCATTGGAGTAGTACGAAGAATTGAAATCAAGTCTGTAAAAGACGGATTGTCATAAGTTTTGAAATTCATCGCACTAAAATTTTTATCAAGCAATTTTTTCTTTTCGTTTATTGCTTGTTCAATGCTGTAATCTTCATCACCGTAATAAAAATATACGCTCATTAATTAGTTATCCATTAATAAAGCAGCACCCATAACACCTGCTGTATTACCAAGTTCTGCAGGTACAATTTGAACGGCTTCTCTTGCAATTCTCATCGCACGTTTATTAACAGTTTCTCTAATTGGGTCGAACAATAAATCACCAGCAGCAGCAATACCACCACCGATAATAATTTTATCAGGATTTAATATATTGATAACGTTTGTTAAACCTAATCCTAAATATTCACCGATTTTTTTGAAAATTTGAATTGCAACGGCATCACCTTGTTCAGCAGCTTTAAATACGATATATGGAGTAATAGCCTCACCTTTAGCCATTTCTCTATACATTGTAGCTTTTCCACCTCTGATATAATCTTCTGCCATAGCAACGATACTTGGACCTGAAGCGTAAGCTTCAAAACATCCAAAATCACCACAACCACACAATGGAGCAGAATTTGAATCAGAAAGTTTAATATGACCAATTTCACCTGCTGCGTTACTTGCACCTCTGTATAATTTACCGTTTAAAACAAGACCTGAACCGATACCAGTACCAACTGTTACACAAACTAAGTTTTGTGCACCTTTACCAGCACCATATTTCATTTCACCTAAAGTTGCACATCTTACATCATTATCAACGAAAGCTGGAATATTAAATTCGTCTTTAATAATTTTTGCTAATTCTACACCATTCCAACCAGGGATGTTTGTAGAAACTTTTACTGTACCTGTTTTATAATCAATTTGTCCTGGAAAACCAAAACCGATTGTTTCAATATTTTTTGAAGTTGATTCAGTTTCTGTCATTAAAACTTTTATTTCTTCTTTAATGTTGGCTACTGTGTATTCATAACCTTTTTCAGCTTCTGTTGGAAAAGTTTTTGAATATAAAATTTTTCCCTCATTTGTAATCAAAGCTATTTTAATGTTTGTACCACCAATATCTACGCCAACTCTATTTTTCATTTCTATATCCTCTTTTATATTTCTTCCGCTATTTATATAATAAGCTAAACTAAAAATTTATTAAACGATAATTAAGTAATTTTAATCAAAATGTTTAAATGTTTTTTCCTCAATATCTTTTTCTGTAAAAGACTTTATATTTCCATCATCTTTTACTTTTACAAAAATATTTTCTTCTCTTTTTTCCATACTACCAATTATTGTATATAAATTTTTATCTAAATCTTTTAAAATTTCTTCTGGAAGGCAAGCTATAAGCTTATAATCTTCCGCACCAAAGAAAATTTTATTCTTATAATCTTTAAATTTTTTGATTTCTTCATCAATAGGAATACGGTCAAAATCAACTTCTGCAGTTAAATTACTAAGCTTTGATATTTTATACAAAGCATCCATCAAACCATCTGAAGAATCCATCATTGCATAATCTTCTTTTATACTTGAGGCAATTTCTTTTGATAAAATATCATTTACTTTTGGCATTAAATGAGCATCAATTAATGTTTTCGGCTCTGTTAAACCTTTTTGCAAAAGTTCAAAACCACAACCACTTGAACCGTGGACACCATTTGTTATTATTTTATAACCCTCTTTTGCTTTACTTCGAGAAGAAATTCTTCTACCCCTAGCATCTCCTATTGCACAAATTGAAATAAATAACTTATCGCCACCTGTAATATCACCGCCAACAATTTCAACATCAGAATTTACAGATTTTGCACCTTCATAAAATTCTTTTATAAAATTTTCGTCAATATAACTTGGTAAAGATAATGAACAAGTTAAATATTTTGCTTTAGCTCCAGATGCATACACATCTGAAAGGTTTACTGCAACTGATTTGTAACCTAGTTGAAAAGCATTTGTATAATCTAGAGAAAAATGAACATTTTCAACCAAACTATCCTGAGTCACTACAATACCTAAATCTTCTAAATATGCACAATCATCATTGATATATTTAGAATTTAGGGTATTTTTTATAATCTCAATTAAGTTATTTTCTTTCATAAAATTAGTTTAACACAAAAGAGTAATTAAAAAGGCTAAAATATTAAACTTAGTGGGGATTTTTAAAAAAATAACTAGAACAATAATGTAGATATTATGAAATTTTTATCAATTTTAAAAAGTGTGTCAAAAAACGTCAAATACTATGACAAAAATTTTAAAGTACCATATTCAGGAAAGAATATGACAAATCCCTTTATGCAAAGAAAAACTTGTACAACCATGATTTGGATAAAATAAAATTATAAAAGACCTTTTTGGTTAAGCATTTTTTCAAGAACATTTTCGCCAGCTTTCATTCTGACTTCAAGTTCTACACGTCTACTCTTATCAAAATCTTCTTTATTATCCTTTAAAACAGGCTCTGTATAACTTTTACCTTCTACAATTAAAACCTTGTGCAATTTTTTGCTGTACTTTTTGTTGTAATTTGTTTTAAATACATAATTTGCAATTTCTGTCGCACGCATAGATGAAAGTTCTAAATTTTTTGCATATTGTTCATCTTCAGATTTTAAACCTTTAAACATCTGTGAATCCGTGTGACCCTCGATAACAATATTTTCAACCTTATCACTTACTTCAGGATTAGAAAAAATTGTATCAATATAAATTGGAAAAAACTTGTCTAAATAAGCTTTGCCTTTATTAGATAATTTATGACTTCCTAAATCAAACAATTCTAAATCTGAAATTTCAACCTGTCCAGACATTTTGTTGATATTTACATCAATTTTATTTGCCTCAAGTTTATCTGCCAAAACAGATGCCATTTCTGCTTGTGCTGATTTTTCTGCAAATTTTGCCTGAGAAAATCCAACCATAGTCATAATAAACAAAATCAAAAAGATAATCATCAAACCTAACAACAAGTCTGACATTGTTATCCAAAAAATATTTTCTTCAACATAATCTGCTTTTTTTAAGGATTTTCTAAACATATTCGCTCCTAAAACAAATCATCTACAGCATCTAATGCTTTTTTCTCAAGATTTTTTGGAGTATTTTCTTTAATCTTGTCAAGGTTATAAACAATACTGTCTAAATACGGAACAAGAATTGACGCTAAACTTTTGTCGAAAGATTCTTTGAAATTTCTTGATAAAATTTTCATTGAACTTGTCAAAGCATGATTTTGAATTTTTGTAGTCTTCAACAATTCAATTAAGAATTTTTCAGAAGTTACACTATCAAAGATTTTGTATAAATGATTTTGAATTTCATTTAAAGGAGCTTTGCACTTGATGTTGTAAAGAAGTCTTTCTAACATTAAGAATAATAAAGATTCCCCAACCGCAAATACTGAACATAAAGCTGCGATTTGCATATTTGCCATTAAGTTTTCGATAGTAAGCATTGTTGATTCATTTGATGTGAAATCAACATTTGCAAAAGCAAAAGCAATATGCATAAACGTAAATAATGGACCCATACCAGTTAGTAAGGTTGGAGTTACTTGTACGAATTTATAATTTAATTTTGAAGTAACAAGAGCTTCTTCATTAAAGAAATATGCTGAATCTACCGTTGTTTGTACTCCAGAAAGAGCCTGTGATGCATCTTCAAAACCGATTTCTTCTTCTTTTTCATTTCTTAATGCAACGTTTTCATTAAAAACAAGAGTATTTCTAAATTCTACCCAAACATCCGAAATGTAAGGATTTTCTGTTAAACCTTCATCCAATTCCTTAAATCTATAACTTAAGTTTGATTTTTTAAATTGTTTTAAAAATGCCAAAAGATTAAGCATTTCTTTATTTATAAGCTGGTACTTATAAACACAATATCCAACAGAAAATACAAAAAATAAGAATATTAACATCAAAGCTGGATTAAAAATATATTTAAAAATCTCCATAGAAAACTCCCTCTTTTAAAGGGTATTATAACATAAAAATTGATTTATTAAAATAAACTGATATAATTTATTTATGCATTGTCCTAAATGTAATCATGAAATAACACCAGATACTAAAATATGCCCAAATTGTAAGAAGGTCTTACAATTAGCTTGTCCTGTCTGCAAAACCTTAAACAGAACAAGTATTTGTTCAAAATGTGGTTATACTATCTTGAGCAAATGTCATAATTGCGGAAAGGTTAATTTAACAGAAATCGGGCAATGTCCTAACTGCGGAATGGACACTCAATTAAGTATTGCACTTAATGAATCTGCCATTATAAACTTTGCTTGCGTAGTTATTGAATTTCCAAATATTTCAAACTTAAAAGATATTTTCAATTCAAAAGAAGCTTACAAAAAATTTAAAACAAATTTATATAACCTAATTATTGGTTTTTGCTCTCAAATAGATTTAAAATGGCAAATCATTGATAACGCTTTCATTATAAAATTCAACAAAGAAAGTAATTTTGATGATTCTGTATTCAAAGCTATTTCTTTCATTTTAGAAATAGCAAAACCAATAATGAAACTTAATGTAAAATTACACCGCACACACAACACACTTATCAGATGTAATTTTACATTAATGAAAAAGGATATTAATACAAAACTTCATGATTTCAAATCAGGTTTTAATATCAAAATGATGTACAAGGATACCTCTCAAAACAAATTCCATAACGCTCTTCAAGTTCTTCTTGATAGCAGTACTGCTGATGTTTTGAGAGATAAAGTTAGTGTTTCTCAACTTGGAACAGTTCTTGTAAAAGACAAACTTGAAATGTATTTTGAACTTGATTTGAAAAAATATATTTCTATTCCAAAAGAAGAGGATGAACCAAAAGACGATTATGTAAAAGAAAGACTAAAACAACTTTCTTTAGAAGATTTAGACCAAGAAATAGAATTAGAAGAAGACGACACTATTATCCATAACATCAAAAAGTTAAATTTTGATGAACAGGTTTGTAATTTCATCACAGTTGAATCAGGTGATTTGGAAAATACTGTTCTATCACTTTTAGAAAAACAGCCTAAAAATATTATTTCTGTAAAAACAAATAAAAAATATTATCTTGTTTCTAATGAAATACCTTTGTTGGCAAAACATAATAAATTGTGTGCCGATGTTATAAAAGTAACATGTACAGAAGATACAATTAATAGACCTTATGGATTTTTCTATGAATTCTTATCTTCAATATTTAACTATTCAATTTCTGCCAAAAACTTTATTAAAAACAATTTTTCTACCTTCGACAAATTGGATAAGACAGGAGTTGTAAAAGCTTTAATTAACTTAAAACCTATTCCTAACGTTAATCCTGAAGACGTTAGAGATACTCTATATAATATTTTTACAATTTTATTCAGTTCTCTTGAACATTGTTTAATTTATGTTGAAAATTTTGAAAAAATCGATTTAACTTCTTTTGAAATCTTACAAATGCTTTTAAAAGACTTTGATAAATATAGTGTAAACTTAGTTTTCTTGGCAGATGAAAACTTCTCTCTACACAAGAATTCTCACTTCTTATTATCAAATCCTAAATATACAGAAATTATGGTAAAAGGCTCTAGTTTTGAAAAGATAATTTCACCTTTTGTAGATATTTATTCAAATATTTTGGATTCTTTCTACATGGAAAAAATTGCACAATATACAAAAGGTAGCTCTTTATACCTAAATCATGCAACAAATTATTTACTTGAAAATAATATCATTGAGTTAAAAAATGGAAAATACACATTAGTAAAACAAACTTCTGTAGTATTTCCACCAACAATTGAAAAACTTGTTGAAACAAGATTTAGATTTTTATCACACAACCAAGGTGCTTATAGTATCTTGATGTTGTTACTAACTCTTGGTCCAAGAATTGATATTTCAACTCTTCAATCTTTAAATCTTCCTGACTTAGGAAATGCTTTAGGACTCCTTGATGAAAAGGGTTATATTTATCTTGAAAATGGTGTTGTATATTTCAACAATTACAACTTACTAAAAACTGTATCTGAAGTACTGCTAGAAAAAAGTCAAAAAATAAATATAGCAAACTTCTTACTAAACAATATTGTTGATGAAGATGTTCCATTACCTGTAAACTTAACTGTCTTTAGCATTTTAGAAGACAAAAAGAAAATTCAAGATTTTTGGAAAAAATTATCAAATGTTGCCTTGATGCTTGGTGATTTTAGTGCATATTTGAATTGCAGTATTTTATTACTAAAAATGATGGAAGAGGATTCTAATGAAGAAACTCAACAATCTATAAATGACTACAAAATGATAATTTATGACAATGTTTCAAACATGTTGTACAAATTCATCCCTACAAAATTGTACAATTTCTCTAAACTTGTTTTGGAAAATATTGAACATGCGATGGATGATAAAAAAGTTATCAACTTGTGTAATAAAATTCTACAATGTTGCTTGAGAACAGGTAATTATACTCAAGCTATAACTTTGGCAAACAAAATTTTAGCAAGACTACCAAAATCATCCTTTAACCCAACAGACAAAGAATTTAATAATGTTCTTTTCTGGGTATCTATGATTAAGGTAAATATCTTCTTTAATACAGGAAATCTAAAAGAATGTATTTCTCTTGGTGAAAACTTATTGGAAATGTTTACACCAGAAAATATTTCTCTATTAATTTCAGATAAAATGCCTCAAGAACAAGTATTCTCATCAATTTACGATACTATCGGATATATTTGTATGGCAAAAATCTTCCAAATCGAAGATGTAACACCTGTAATAAAAAAAGCAAAAGAAAAATTAGAAGTTATTCCTGATTCATATTCATTATTCATATACTTACAAAAATATATTAAAGGTGAAGATTTCTATTTAGACATTGAACCTACTATGCTAGATGATTCAAATATTTTTGCTAGATATATTTATAGCATCTTAAAAGCTTTTGAAAATATTAATTTTGATATTAAATTATTTGCAAAACACATATATCAAGCTAAATTAACAGCAAAAGAAAACAATTTAACACAATTAGATTTAATCTGTGACTTACTAATCGGATATTCTTACAAAATTCTTGGAGAATACGATAAAGCTCAAAAGATTTATCAAAACGTAAAAGAAATCAGTTCTCAAAACGGTTTAATAAATGCCTCTATTCTAGCATGGCATTTTATTGCTGATTTAAAAATTGTTCAAAATCGTGTTGATATTGGTTTAGGTATTGCGAAAAATACTATCGCTTTGCTAGACAAAAATCCTGATTCAAATGTGGTATTATCAATAATGTTCAATTTATTGATTTCTAAACTTCTTTCTGTAAAAGGTGATGAAGAACAATCACTTTCATATAAACAACAAGCAGATTTATTAATAGAAAAAAATAATTTAACAAATAACCCTCTATTAAAAGCTAATAATGAAGAAATTTAGACAATATTTATCCATCCGTCTATCATAGCTTTTAAAATGACCATGGCTCTTCGTGGAACACCAAATTTCTGCAAGATAGATGCAACATGGAATTTTACAGTATGAACACTTATATATAAATCATGTGCAATTTCACCATTATTTTTGCCATTTACCAATTCTATTAAAACCTCTTCTTCCCTCTCTGTTAAAATGTTTTTAGGTCTGTTTAAAGACAATTCTATTGAAAACATAAACACCTCCTTTTATAAGTAAACCACTCAAAATTTTTTACAATTACATGTATTTACGTTTCTATGATTTTTATCAAAAATTCTCAACATGGGGTATTAAAAATCCCATTTTTTTGGCATAATAAAGGAATGAAACGTAGTTTATATGTAATTTTAATAATCATATTCATATTACTTTTATTAAAAGCTTGTATTCGTAGAGATATTCCTGAACAAGAGGTTTCAACAAACCAATCGCAACAACAAGAACAGGTTTTTAATTTTCCACCAAGAGCAAAAACCGTCACTCTAAATGGCGTTGACTATCTTCAAAGTCAAACTCCTGTTGGCAAATTTGGTGGTGAAATGATTTTGTCAACCTTTGGAGAAGGTCCAAAAACCTTTAACCCATTCACTTCAAAAGATGCAACATCCTCTCAAATGGCAGGCATGATGTTTGACGGATTATTTTCAACAGATGCTAAAACAGGAGAAATCATTCCAAAACTTGCTAAAGGTTATGAAATTAAAGGAAATGATTATTATGTATATTTGAGAAAAGGTTTAACTTGGTCTGACGGTAAACCTATAACAGCTGATGATATTATGTTTACGTGGAAAGATATTATCTTTGCTGGAATGGGAAACACTTCTCTTAGAGATTCTTGCGTAATTGACGGAAAACTTCCTACAATTACAAAAATTGATGATTATACAGTTAAATTCACTCTTTCAAAACCATTTGCACCATTTTTAAGATTACTATCTTCAGAAATTGCACCAAAACATATTTTTGAACCAGCAGTAAAAAAAGGTGCAAAATACTTTGACGGATTTTATTCTACAACAACTCCACCTAGCAGTTTTGTAACTTCTGGTGCTTTTAAGTTGAAAGAATATTTACCAGCACAAAGAGTTGTTTTTATAAGAAACCCTAATTACTACGAAGTAAACACCAAAAGTGAAAAGCTACCATATTTAGATAAAGTAGTTTATTTAATTGTTGGCGATGCAAATAATGAAATCTTAAAATTTGAAGCAAAAGAAATTGATATAATCGGTTTAAAAGGCTCAAATGTCGCAAGATACAAGGAAAAAGAAAAGTCTTCAGATTACAAAATTTATAACCTTGGACCTGACACAGGGACAATGTTTATCGTCTTAAATTTGAATAATAGAAAAAATCCTGAAGGCAAATATTACGTTCAGCCAGAAAAACAATTCTGGTTTAGAGATTTGAATTTTAGAAACGCAATAGATTATGCAATTGATAGAGATAATATGGTGCAAAATGTTGCAAACGGTCTTGCAACACCACTTTTCACAGCAGAAAGTTTAAATTCTATCTTTTTAAATGAAAAAATCAAAGGTCACAAAAGAGATATAGACGCATCAAGAGAATTTTTAAAACAAGGCGGATTTTCTTACAACAAAAACAGTAAACTTGTTGATAAATATGGCAACAATGTTGAATTTGACTTATACACAAATGCCGGAAACACAGAAAGAGAAGCTCTTGGTGTTATGGTAAAACAAGACCTTGAAGATTTAGGTATGAAAGTTAATTTCAAGCCTATTGAATTTAATACTCTAGTCAATAAAATGGTCAATACTCTTGACTGGGATATGATTTTAATGGGTTTAACAGGTTCGCCACTAGAACCTCATAACGGCAAAAATGTTTGGAATTCTTACGGCTCACTTCACTTGTTCAACCAAAGATTAGAAAAAACCTCTTTTGATGATAGATATGATTTTGAAAAACAATTAGATTACCTTTTTGACGAAGCCTCTTTAAAAACTAATTTCAAAGAAAGAAAAGCTTTGTATGACCAATATCAACAAATTGTTTATGACAATAAACTTATTATTTACTTGTATTCACCAATAAGAATAACAGCAATAAGAAAGAAATTTAAAAATGTCTATCCGTCACCATTGAACGGAATAGGTTATAATATAGAAGAAATTTACGTGGATAAATAAAATGCAGCAAATACTAATTTACATATTAAAAAGAATACTTCAAACGATACCATTACTAATTTTGGTATCCTTGATAAGCTTTTTCATTATTAGATTAAGTCCAGTTGACCCACTAGCAGAATTGAAATTAAACCCATCAATTTCAAAAGAAACACTTCAAAAAGAAACTGAAAGATTAGGTTTAAACAAACCAGTTTGGCAACAATATTTGTTGTGGGGAAAATCCTTTATAAAAGGTGATTTAGGTGTAACTTCAACTGGCGAAAGTGTTGCAAGCAAATTAAAAGAAAGGATACCAAATACACTACTTTTAACAGTTGTAGTAATTTTCATGACATGGATAGTAGCCATTCCACTAGGTATGCTCGCCGCCGTGAAGTGGAAAACACCTTTTGATAGGTTCTTAACCTTTATAACGAGTATAGGTATGGCAATTCCGTCTTTCTTCTTCGCAATACTGTTATTAATTTTTGCAGTAAAAACTGGCTGGTTTCCAGTCGGTGGTTTAACAAGCTATGATTTTAATGATATGGGATTTTTCCATCAAGTACTTGATATAGCTTATCACCTTGTATTACCTGTAACTGTTCTATTCACAATATCTTTAGCAGGATTACAAAGACAGATGAGAGCAAACATTCTTGATGTACTTGATTCTGATTATATAAAATTTGCAAGGGCAAAAGGCTTAAGCGAAAACAAGGTTTTATTTAAACACGCACTTAGAAATGCAGTAAATCCTATGATTACACTTTTAGGATTTGAATTTTCTTCATTACTTTCAGGTGCGGCTTTGACGGAATACGTTTTTCAATACCCAGGGTTAGGAAGACTTATTCTTGAAGCTGTTTTAAAATCAGACATAAACCTTGTTATGGCATCCTTGATGATGGGTGCATTCATGCTTATATTAGGAAACTTAATTTCCGATATATTGCTAATTATTACTGACCCTAGAATAAGAGTTAGGGGGTAAGATATGATGAATGTTCTAAAACAACTTGTAAAAGATAAATTTTCACTTCTTGCCCTAATTGTGCTTGTCGTGATTTATATGGCACTTTTATTTGCAGATTTTCTTGCTCCATATACAAAGGATTTTTCTGATAGAGAACTTTCTTATGTGCCACCATCACCAGTTTTCACAATTGATGAAAATGGTAAACTTTCAAGACCTTACACATATAATTACAAAAGAGAATTTAATCCAGAACTTTTGGAAACAACGTATAAACTTGATAGAAGTCACAAATATTATTTAAAATTTTTAGGTAAAGGCGTTGAATACAAGGCTTTTGGCATAATTCCAATGAAAAGACATCTTATAACTGTTGAAAATAACGGCAGATTATATCTTTTAGGTGGAGATATAAACGGTAGAGATGTATTTTCAAGACTGCTATTTGGTGGCAGAATTTCCATGACAATAGGATTTTTAGCTTTATTTGTACTATTTCCTATTGGACTTATTTACGGCGGTATTTCAGGATATTTCGGCGGAAAAATTGATATTCTTATGATGAGATTTGCAGAGGCCGTAATGTCTATACCAAGTTTTTATTTATTAATTATTTTGGCAGCAATTCTACCATCTAATATGACAAGTATTCAAAGATTTATGCTTATTGTTGTAATTCTTGCTCTTATAGGTTGGGCAGGATTTGCAAGAGTTGTAAGAGGTATGGTTTTATCAATAAAAACTCAAGAATTTGTTGAAAGTGCAAAATCTATTGGTGTATCTAATATGGGAATTATTTTAAAACATATTCTTCCTCAAACAACAAGTTACGTTATTGTTGCAATGACATTATCTGTACCATCATACATATTATCAGAATCAGGTTTAAGCTTCTTGGGACTAGGTATTCAACAACCTGACGCTAGTTGGGGTAATATGCTTAAAGAGGCACAAGAATACACAAATATTCTTTATAGACCTTGGCTTTTAACTCCTGGTTTCTTAATTTTTGTTGCAGTTCTGTCTTTTAATCTAATAGGTGATACAATAAGAGATATTTTAGACCCAAAAAGTAAAATGAGATAGGTGGAAATGAGTCAATATTTAATAAGTTTAATATGTTCAGTAATTTTAGGTTTTTCTCTAGGCTTAGAAAGAGAATTAACAAATAAACAAGCAGGTTTAAGAACACATATTTTTGTATGTTTAGGAGCTTGTGTATTTACGTTATTATCAATTTACGGTTTTCCAACATTTGCAATCGGTGATAATGTAATTTTGGCACAAGCAACAGGTATCAGAGATACCTCTCGTGTCGCAGCTCAAATCGTAACTGGTATCGGTTTTATTGGTGCTGGTACAGTAATGAAAAATGGTTCATCTGTTCATGGTCTAACAACAGCCTCAACTCTTTGGATTGCAGCTGCAATCGGTATGGCTTGCGGTGCTGGTCATTTTGGTATCGCTATCTGTACAACTGTATTGAGCGTACTTGTTTTAATCAGTATCAAATGGATTGAAAAAAATATTCTTGCAAAAAGAAAAATTAGAAATAAAAGATTAAAACTTTCTTTAAAATGTCAAAAAAATTGCGTAGAAACAGTTCAAGACGATTTAATGAAAGAATTTCCATACTTAAATGAAATTAAAAAAGTTGATTCAGATAAAGATCACGACGCAAAAATTGTGGCAGTAATTAATGTAAAAGATAATAAACCGCTACAAATGGTTTACAAAAAATGTGAAGCACTTAATGGTATAACTTCAATAGCAATACAGGAAGCTGATGAATAATAACGAAATAAACAAGGAAGTAAAAGAATATTCTAAAACATTTTTCATAACTTTTTTTGTAGTTGCAATTATCGTTGCAGGTATAATGACTGTGTCTTGGGTTATGATTCCTAATTCAATTAAAAACCCTGTTATTTCTAAAAACACAGATGAATTAGATTATTATTTAATCGACTTTTTGATAGAAAAAAATCAATATTTACTTGCAAAATACCCCAAAAATTATGGATATAATATCAGATTAGGTACTTTATATGCAATAAAAAGAGATTACGTTAACGCCGAAAAAGAACTAAAAATTGCCGTTGAAAAATCACCATATCTTGCATACAAAGCAAGATACAAGCTTGCAACCTTGTATATCAAATTAAATAGATTAGACGAAGCTCAAAAATTAATGGATGATATTACAGATAAGCCGGATAAAAAACTTATCAAAAATAAGGGTATGGTTTATAAAGAAATTGGTGATAAACTTTATACACAAGAATACTATCCATTAGCTTCTACAAAATATGAAAAAGCTATTTTCTATCTAAAAAGATGTAATAAAAAAGAATTACGTGAAGCACAAATGAAACTTTCTGACTGTTATGAATCAATGGCAGACGTATTTATTGAAAAAGGTTTGATTGAAGATGGAACTTTCTATTTAGAAAAAGCTGATAAATTAAATGATAAACCTCAAATCAATTACAAGTTAGCTCTTTTATATATAGAAACAGATCCTAACAAAGCTTATGACTTGTTAGAATACGTTAGAAAAGAAGCTCCAGAAATGCTTAATTACTATATGTATTATGATTTGCTAATGAAAATTTCTGAAAGTTCAGAAGATTTAGGTGATACAGCTGGAAGAGATTTGTATAGAATAAAAGCAAAAAATTTCCAAAACTATGTATCTGATAACATTTTGTACAAAAACGATGTATTAGTTCACATGTCAGATATTAATGTTAAATATAATAAAAAGAATAAAAACTTAGACGTTAATATTAAAATTCAATTGAGAAACAATTCTCCATTTAATATTAAAGATTTAACTGCAAAATTTGTTTTTAAAGAAAAAGGTCATATAGTCAAAACCTTTGATAAAGCTGTATTTGCTTATGAAAACATCTTTCCAATTGGACAACAAACTTCTATAATTTCTCTTCCTACAGAATTAAAAAGTAAAAATTTAAATCCAAAGGAAGATACTCTTGATGTTGATTTTTATTTGTACAAAAAAGAAAATCATAAACAACTTGTAAAACAATTTAAAATAAAAAAACCAGCTGAACTACTAAAATAGTACTATTTTATTTTTTATTATAACCTCATGGCGAATATTAAAACTTTTATACTAGTTTAAAATACAGTTAAAAGGAGTAATTATTATGAATGTCGAGGAGAAACTATTGTGTGCCCCTGTCTGCACACTTAAAGAACTAAATAATCTTTTTATAGAACTTACTGCAAAAAATTGCAACCAACGTTGCAAACAATGTTATATTGATTTTCCAATAAGCAAAAGAGAAAAGGATTTTATTCCAATCGAAAAAATTAAACAGACAATAGAACAGACTCAAGAGGAGAAATTAAATTGTATTTATTTAACAGGTGCAGAACCTATGACTCACCCTGATTTTAATAATATACTTAGACTTTGCCTTACTCGAACTAATGTATGTATTTGTACAAATGGTAGTTTTATAAATGAGAAGAAAGCTAGATTTTTAAAAAAAGTTGAGGATGAAAGCGAATATTCAATCATATTCCAACTACCTATAGCTCATTACAATGAAATAAAATCTGATGATATTAGAAGCCGAGGCAATTTTAGACAAGTAATGCACGCTATTAAAAATTTAAATAAGTATGATTTTTATATCTTTTTATACATAACAAATTTCTATCAAGAGGATAAAAAAGTTTTAGTGAATGAAACCTTTAAAACTCTACAAAATCTTGATATAGATTTTGATAAAAACAATATTAAAGTCAATGAGTTTTGCGATAAATTAGAAACTTGCGATAATATTTCGGATTTTCATGGAAATTTTGATTGTGAAAATTCAAGAATATTAACTGTTACTGGTATTTACGCATGCCCGTTCCTTGCAAATGACCATAGAGGCAGAATGGGTTCTGATTTCACAGATTATGCAAAAAAAATGCCTTTAGAAACAAATTTTTGTGCAACTTGCATAAAAAATAAAAACCAAATGTTTGCACTAGATAAAAATTTATTTAGTTAGCAGGCACAGGTGGTGGTACAGGAACGCCAGCTTGCGGAACAGCTTGTTCTGGTTGAGCTGGTTGAGCTGGTTGAGCTGGTGCTGACTGTTCATCACCTTGCATATAAACTTTAACACCTAATTTTATAAGTAGTACATTTTTGTCCTTGTAATATGGAACAATATCATAACTACTTATACTAATTAAATATGGGTATTTATACATATCTGTAAGGAAGTTTTCAAAATCTCTGTAACTTCCAATAATTTTCATTTTTAAAAGACAAACACTATAACCTTTTTGTGCTGCAACAAAGGCATCGTCTGCTGGATTATATTCATATTGAATAGAATATGTCTTGATATTATTTGTTTTTGCCATTTCAAAAATATCGTTAAACAAAATGCTATAACCTGATTCATTATCAAGAGATAAAGTTCTTGGTTGAAAAATAGTTTTTGCAATCATACCATTTGCAATTCTAGCTTTTTCTAATTTTGCCATTTGTTGTTGAGCAGCAACAAGTTGTGTATCAATTTGAGCTATTGCTGCTTTCTTTTGAACGACATCATTTTTTGTAGAAATATATTCGCTTATTTTTGGCTTAACCTGTCTTACTCCAGCAAAAATTAGTAGTAACGCTAAAATAACGAACAATAAAGCTTCTCTATAAATTTTTAAAAAATCTTGTATATTCATTCTTTACTACTACTTTCTAAAAACTTTCTATCTTTTCAAGGTTTGGTGGTAAACCCTTGCTGAAAGGATTTTCCTCTGTTGAACCAGCTGGCGGTGGAGGTGGAGGTGTTTGTGATGAATCTCCAGCTGGAGTTCCACCACCCTCTTGTCCTTCTTGTCCTTGAGCTGGAGTTTCTTTTAGTGCATCTTCTGGATTTGCACTTCTTTGTGCATGTTCAAAGCTTTTGTATTCTTTTAATGCTGCAACATCCACATCTTCCATGTTTGTTATTTCAAAACTATAAAATTTTGGTCTACGAGTACTTTCGCTGTCATCATTTTCTACTGATTCTAAAGAATATACTTTTAAATCAGAATTGATAACAGAAAGTTTTAAATCTCTATAGAAATTATAAACATCCTCTAAGCTTGATGTTTTACCACTTATATAAACCTTTCCTGTTTTTGTTATTTTAAATTTTGTAATCCAAGTGTGTGCTGGAATACTTAAACCTAATGCTGAATAATAAATCAATTTTTCTTTGTTATACGCATTTACTAAAGACATTTCTGTTTTTTCGTCAAAAACGTTAATTTTAATAGCTTCGTATTTTTTCATTTCCGTTTGTTTTGCTTCAAGCTCTGTTGCCAAACGAGATTGCTCTTCTATTTGTTTATTATTCAAAGAGTTTATAACTAAAAATGCTACTAATAGTATTAATAAAATTGGTACAGCTAATATTATTGTTATTTTTTTTATAAAATCTGGTGATAATTCTATCGTTACATTACCGATAGTTATTGTTTTGAATATTTCTGTTTTAACGTCTTCTGTCTTAAATTCGCCTATCATGTTTAATTTGATAGGATAATCTACAAATTCATAAATACCTGAACCAATAATTTCTGGTGTCATTTTCAAAACCAAGTTTGGCATAATATTTTTTGACGTATTAATCAATGGTTTTTGAACGTATTTATTACTTTCGAGATAAGTTATTTTTCCATCAAATGTTATTTTTTTAGAAAGAACTTCTGCAGAAACCAAATCTGTTTCAGATATAATATACAACCAATTTGCAGGATTTGTAGTAAGAGTTAATGTAGAAGATGACATTATCGCATTATAAACTTCTTCACCTGAAAAAGATTTTAATGCTAATGGTTCTTCGTAGTAACTTATTACAGTTTTTCCAGCCATTGAAAGAATTGAGTAACTATTTTGGTTGATAACCATCAAGTTCCAAGTTACAAAATCTTTCATTTGTTCTTCTGCAAGATTTGTATAATACAAGGCTTTTAATAAAGACAAATATGAGTTTTCAATACCAATTAAGGTACATCCAACTTCCATACAAGCAGCATAAATTTCAGCCAAAGCATTATTTTGCAAAGCAGAATACAAAATATCCGTAGAATCTGTACTTTGATTTGGTTTAACAATGTTTGTCCAACCTACAACTGGCTCCTGTCTTTTGAAAATATAAGTTTGTTCAGCTTCAGAGATAATAGCATTTGTAACAGCTTCATCACCTAGCATAAGTGGTAAACTTATAAGCCCAAAGTGAACATTTGGCAATGTAAGTATAACATTTGAAGAACGGGGTATTTTTAAATCATCAAATAATGCTGCTAATGTTGTTCTAAATTCGTCGTAATCCGTAATTTCACGAGTAGAAAAATTATACTCCAAAGGTCTGCAAGCGTATTTACTTACAGTTTTTGTATTTTTATCAATTTCTATCATTTCTAATCCGACACTCGGTGATAATGATACTCCTACCGTTATGCTCGAACTAGCCCCAAATTTAGATAATAAATTATTAAGCATTATTAGTTGTACAACTTTTTTTCTATTATATAATATTTATTATAAGTTGAATACATTTATACGTCAATTAAGGTTTTTAAATGAATATTGTAGAAGAAATTAAAAAATTAAAAAAAGAAAAAAATGCTTGTATATTAGCACATTGTTATCAAAACATAGAAATTGATGAAGTTGCAGATTTTGTCGGTGATTCACTTTATTTAAGCAGAATGGCAGCAAAAACTGACGCTGATATTATTGTTTTTGCAGGGGTATTCTTTATGGCTCAAACAGCTAAAATTATTTCTCCTGATAAAAAAGTTCTTCTTCCTAATCCAAATTCAGGTTGCGTAATGGCAAATATGATTAACGAAGAACAATTAAAAGAATTTAAGGCAAAACATCCAAACTTACCTACAGTTTGTTATGTAAATTCAACTGCAGAAATCAAAGCTCTTTGTGATATTTGTTGTACAAGTGCCAATGCAGTAGAAATTATTAAAAGTTTAAATGCAGATGAAATCCTGTTTGTACCAGATACACACTTAGGTAAATGGTCAGAATACAAACTTGGTACTACAAAAGTTACAACATACCCTGGATTCTGTCCAACACATTTAAAAATCACTAAAGAAGATGTTATTTCTGCAAGAGAAAAATATCCAGAAGCTGATATTTTAATTCACCCAGAATGTCATATCGAAGTTAGCAAACTTGCTGATTATGTTGGTTCAACTTCTGGTATTATGAATTATGTTAAAAATAGTGACAAAAAATCTTTTGTAATCGGTACAGAACAAGGTGTTGTAGATAGATTAAAAAGAGATTTTCCAGAAAAAGAACTTATTCCTATTAAAGATAATTTAGTTTGCTTTAATATGAAATTTAATACTCTTGAAGATATTTATGAATCACTTCTTCACGAACAACACGAAATAACTATTGATAAAGAAATTGCAGACAAGGCTAGAAACTGTATTACTAGAATGTTAGAGGTTCACTAATGGAAGACATTATTTACGGTAGAAACGCCGTTCTTGAAGCTCTAAAATCAGGTAACAGAACTTTTAATAAAATTCTTATTTCAAAAACAGTTCATCCATCAGTTAAAATTGATGAAATCATTAATTTAGCAAAAGAAAAAGGTATTCTTTTCCAATTTACTGCAAAAGAAAATCTTTCAAAATATGATGAACATAATCATCAAGGCATTATTGCAATGATTTCACCAGTAAAATTTACTGACTTAGACGAATTTTTAGAAAGAGAACATACAAATTCTAAAATCGTAATGCTTGACGGAGTGGAAGATTCTCAAAATCTTGGTTCAATCATAAGAACAAGTGTTTGTGCTGGAGTTGATGCTATTATCGTTCCAGAAAGAAGAACAAGCCCTATCAATTCCGTAGTCGAAAAAGCAAGTGCTGGTGCTATTAACCATATCGAAATTATAAAAGTAAATAGCCCAGTTAGTGCTATCCAAAAACTTAAAAAACTAAACTGGTGGGTAATTGCAGCAGAAGCATTTGAATCAGATAATTATTACGATGTAGATTATAATGATATGAATTTTGTACTCGTAATGGGTGCAGAACATTCAGGCGTTTCAAAATCTATACTTAAACTAGCAGATTTTAAAGTTAAAATACCTATGTTAAAAAACTTTAATTCATTGAATGTTTCTAATGCTTTAAGTATTATTATATTTGAAAGCGTTCGTCAAAGCTTAACAAGAAAGAAATAAAATGAAAGAAGAAAAACTATTTTTTAATACTGATGAAATTTCTGAAGACGGTGTGGATTTTTCAAAAATAGAAGAACACGATGACGATGATGAAGATTTACTTTCATCAGTTGAAGATCCTAAAGTACAAGAAAGTATTTCTTCTGTAAATACTGACGATTCTGTTAAAATTTATTTGCAACAAATCGGTAAAATTCCTCTTTTATCTCATGAAGAAGAAGTTAAAATTGCAAAACAAATTAAAGAAAATAATAGCGAAATTGCAAAAAGCACTTTGGTTAATGCTAACCTTAGACTTGTTGTAAGTATTGCTAAAAAATATATAGGTAGAGGTCTTTCTTTCCTTGACTTAATCCAAGAGGGAAACATTGGCTTGATGAAAGCTGCAGAAAGATTTGACTACGAAAAAGGATATAAATTTTCAACTTATGCAACTTGGTGGATTCAACAATCTATAACACGTGCTATTGCTGATAAAGCAAGGGTTATCAGATTACCTATTCACATGATTGAATCACTAGGCAAAATTAGAAAAGCTACACTTGATTTAACAACAGAATTAGGAAGAACACCTACAAAACAAGAAGTTGCTTATAAATTAGGTTTAAGCGTATCTAAATTGACATCAATAATCAAATCAGCTCAATCAACTATCAGTATTGAAACTCCTGCAAATCAAAAAGAAGATTCAACAAAAATTGCTGATTATATTGTTGATGAAAGCACAATCGCTCCAGCTGAAAGAGTTTCACAAGAAAACTTGTTTGAAGATATTCAAAGAATGTTAAAACAATTAAGCCCAAAAGAAAGAGATATTTTAATTCTTCGTTACGGTTTGGATAATAATGGCGAAAAGAAAACTCTTGATGAAATCGGCTCACACTATGGCGTTTCTAGAGAAAGAATAAGACAAATCGAAAATAGAGCAATCTCAAAACTTAAAAAACTTTGTAAAAATGCTAATTTGACAGTAGATTTGAAAAATTATTTTGGAAATTAATAAATTTAAAATGTAGTGTTCAATATTTTCATTGAATCTGACCTGCTTTTTTATTATTTTTGTTCACATATTTTATTTAAATCTTCTCTGTTTTCAAAATATTTTTTAAAAAACTCTGTACCACTTAATTCTACTTTAAAAGACTCAGCATATGCTTTGTTTTTATTATACAATTCATTATTTCTATTTATAAACTTCTTCATTTTACTTGCTAAATCATTTGAAATAGCATTTGTATCATATTTATCAAGTAATGAACTTGCATCTTCAGAAATTCCTACTGATTTACCTTGTTTTGCAGATAAATCTGTAATTATCGCATTATATTCTGAAGAATTAAAAATACAATTATATTTTTCATTAAAATTTTCTCGTTTTGAAAACATTCTTTCTATAAAATTCTTATTGCTATTTATACAATAATTATTTATTTTAACTAGACTATTTGAATAATCATTACATAATTCACCTAGTTCTTTTTTTTCATCATCAGATATATCACCTTTTTTTAACTTACTAATAAGTATATCTACTTTTTTAGACGTTTCTTCTATTTTAGTTATTAATTCATTTGTTTCTTTTTCGTTTTTATCTAAAGACTTTTCAATTTCTGAAGTTATAGTTTTAGACTCTTTTTCAGCTCTTTCATATATATTTTTTATTTTTTCTTCGGCTTGTTTTACAATTCTTGTATCATCAATATTATCTAATTCATCAAAATTTAAATCGCCCTCTAGTTCATACTTAACTTCTTTACTATCGTCTGATTTTAAAGAAACAGAATTATTTAAAGTATTTTTATTGTCAACAAAT
The DNA here is from genome assembly GCA_002297005.1 of Cyanobacteria bacterium UBA791. Lineage (GTDB taxonomy): Bacteria > Cyanobacteriota > Vampirovibrionia > Gastranaerophilales > Gastranaerophilaceae > UBA791. The sequence goes on from DBIX01000048.1 coordinate 94,626, forward strand.
TTTGACGTATCAATATTTTGTCTATTAATTTGCGTTAATTTTAAAAATGAATTAACTTGTTGATTATTAATAGCAGTCATTCTGTTCCTTTCAATACACATTTTCACACCAATTTCTTGGCACATGTATTTTATCGGCAACTTGGCTAAAAGACTTTACAGTACACCACATATCATATCATATCATATCATATAGTGCATTATACTTGAGTTTCAGCCATTTTAAATTTGTATTTACAATACTTAATAATTTTAAAATATATTGTTCACTTGAAACATTAAAACAAACTTAATTTTTAGAACCATCAAGATGCTGAAACAAGTTCAGCATGACATGTCTTACGTCGTCCTGAACTCGTTTGACTGCTTTTTCCGAAATATTTGATTTCGTGAAAAATGTCTGGTTTCTCCACAGGACCTCGACGGATTTGTGAAAATATAAATATGATATAATTTTTATATGAAAAATGATTTTTATGTATATATTCTCTCTAATACGACTAATTCAACTTTTTATATAGGAGTAACAAGTAATCTTCAAAAACGTATATGGGAACATAAAAATAAAGTAATAGAAGGTTTCACTAAAAAATATAACGTAAATAAATTAGTTTATTATGAAATAACTAACTCAATAGAAACGGCTATTTTAAGAGAAAAACAACTTAAAAATTGGCATAGAAAATGGAAAATAAATTTAATAAAAGAATTTAATTCAGAAATGAAAGATATTTCTGAAAATTTTTAGAACCGTAAAGATACTGAAACATGTTTAGCACGACATGTCTTTGTGTCGTCCTGAACTAGTTTGACTGCTTTTTCCGAAATATTTGATTTCGTGAAAAATGTCTGGTTTCTCCACAGGACCTTGACGGATTTAGCAACTTATAAAATTTACCCCTTTATCTCACACCAACAAAATCAATATTCTTTTTCAAAATATTTTTTATTTCTTCAAATTCTTCATCAGAATACGTTTTTTCATCCATAAGATTTCCATCCAAAATCTTTGATGCAACAAATTTTTGTAGATAATATCTTTTAGAGCCTGAAATAATTTCACCTATTTTTTCAAAATCCTCATAAGAAAGTTGTGATTTTAAAACAGTTGTTCTAAATTCGTAATCAACACCGCTATTCTTAATTAAATTAATACTTTTTTTAATATTTTCTATATTAACATTACAATTTACGATAAATTCATATTTATCAATCGGTGCTTTTATATCCATTGCAATATAATCTAAAAGATTTTCATTAATTAATTCTTCTAAAACTTGTGGGTTTGTGCCGTTTGTATCCAACTTAACAGCAAAACCTAAATCTTTTATATTTTTTATAAACTCTTTCAAATCTTTTTGCAAAGTAGGTTCACCACCTGTAACAACAACACCATCAAGTTTACCCTGTCTTTTTCTTAAAAACTCAAAGAAAGCCTCTAAAGATATTAGAGGCTCTTTGTTTTCAAATAATTCTGGATTATGACAATATCCACATCTAAAATTGCAACCTTGAGTAAAAACAATACATGCAATTTTTTCAGGATAATCAATAAACGATGTTTTTTGTAATCCTGCTAGTTTGAAAGACATACTTCTTTTTCCGAATTTCTTTCTAGTTTTTGTGCAACATTGTAAGTTTTTCTGTTTTTGAATTCAGCTTTTTTACCTTTGTTCCATTGTTTTACAGGTCTGATAAAGCCTACAACTCTTGAATAAACTTCGCATTCTTCACCACAAGTTGGACAAGTTTCGTGTTCACCTGCAACGTATCCGTGATTTGGACAAACACTAAATGTTGGAGAGAATGTAAAGTATGGAAGTTTATAGTTTTCACATACTTTTCTAACAAAGTTTTTCATTGTTTCATTGTTATTACATCTTTCGCCAGCAAATACGTGAACTGTAGTACCACCTGTGTATTTTGTTTGTAAATCATCTTGTAAATCAAGTAATTCAAATACATCATCAGTATAATTTACAGGAACGTGAGTTGAATTTGTATAATAAGGTTCACCATCATCATTTGCTGTAATAATATCTGGATAATTTTCCTTATCTAATTTAGCAAGTCTATATGTTGTACCCTCTGCAGGTGTAGCTTCTAAGTTGTAGTTATTACCTGTTTCTTCTTGATATTTAGTGATTTCAGCTCTCATGAAGTCCATAACTCTAATTGCGAAATCATGTCCTTTTTCAGTTGTAATATTTTCACCAAATAAGTTCATACAAGCTTCGTTCATACCGATTAAACCAATTGTTGAAAAATGGTTTTTCCAGTATTGTTTAAATCTTGCATAAATATCTCTTAAATAATATTTAGTATATGGATACAAGTTACTTTCTGTGAATTTTTCAACTAATTTTCTCTTAATTTCAAGAGATTCTTTAGCCAATAACATTCTATCTGATAACATTTTGAAAAATTCTTCTTCATTCTTAGCTTGATAACCAATTTTTGGTAAGTTGATTGTTACAACACCAATAGAACCAGTCAATGGGTTTGAACCAAACAAACCACCGCCACGGTATGCTAATTGTCTGTTATCAATTCTTAAACGACAACACATTGAACGTGCATCTTCTGGGTTTAAGTCAGAATTTACAAAGTTTGAGAAGTTTGGAATACCGTATTTTGCAGTAATTTCCCATAAACCGTCTAAATCCTTGTTATCCCAGTCAAAATCTTTTGTAATATTGTATGTTGGAATTGGGAATGTAAATACACGACCTGAAGCATCACCTTTCATCATAACTTCAAAGAATGCTCTGTTAATCATATTCATTTCTTCTTGGAAATCACCATAAGTGTCTTCCATAATTTCTCCACCAATAATTACGCATTGATCTTTGTAATAACTTGGTACAGTTAAATCCATTGTAATATTAGAGAATGGTGTTTGGAAACCAACACGAGTTGGTACATTCATATTAAATACAAATTCTTGAATTGCTTGATATACTTGTTCGTAATTCAATTTATCGTATCTTACAAATGGAGCTAACAATGTATCAAAGTTAGAAAATGCTTGAGCACCAGCAGATTCACCTTGTAAAGTGTACATAAAGTTTACGATTTGACCTAAAGCTGTTCTTAAGTGTTTTGGCGGAGCAGATGCTACTTTTCCTCTTACACCTTTAAAGCCTTCCATCAATAAATCTTTCAAATCCCAACCAACGCAATATGCAGCGATTAAGTTAAGGTCATGAATATGAATAGAACCTGTTTGGTGTGCAGTTTTAATGTTTTCTGGATAAATTTTTTCTAACCAGTATTGTGTACATAAATTTGATGCTAAATAGTTATTTAAACCTTGGATAGAATAACCCATGTTAGAGTTTTCATTTACTTTCCAGTCAAGTTGTTTTAAATAATCATCAATCATATTAACTGATGCATTTTCAACAAATTCTCTAATTTTTTTATGTTGCTCTCTATATAAAATATATGCTTTTGCAGTACTTTTGTATTTTGATGATAAAAGAACTTGTTCTACTATATCTTGAATTTCTTCAATAGTTGGTGATTTTAAGTTTGATTCTTTGTTTCTAACAAAATCCTTGATGATTTTTAAAACATTTCTTGTTAAATTTTTTGCAGCTTTTTCATCAATTTCGTTAGTAACTGCACCAGCTTTTATAATAGCATTTTCAATTTTTGAAGAATTAAATTCTTCAATTTTGCCATTTCTTTTTAATACATTCTGCATAAATATTCTCCTAAGTCTGATTTTTGATAGTTTTTAAGTTTATAATATTTCGACTCTAAATAAAATAAAGATAAAAAATCTTTAAATTAATTTTGGGTGAGTCTTATAATTATACAATATTTTTATGTCGTTGTCAAAAAAGGAGCTACCTTATTTGAACAGGCATTACAAGTGAAATATAGTCGTTTTCACTATCAGGTCTAAATACTGTTGGAGATGCTTTTGTGTTTAAACCAATCAACACTTTTTCGTCTTCCATATTTTTTAGACCGTCTAAAACATATTTGTAATTGAATGCAATTACTAAATCTTCATCACTATATTCAATATCTAAATCTTTTTTACCTTTGCCACCGTCTGGAGTATCGGCTTTTACTTCAAGTTTATTTTCTGAAAATTCAAATTTAATAATGCAAGTTTTTTCATTAACCATTACAGAAATAAGTTCCAAAGCACTAATTAATTCATTTCTATTAACTTTAGCTGTTTTTGGACTTGTTTCAGGGATTAATTTGTTATAATCAGGATAATGACCTTCAATAATTTTTGAAATCATTAAAGTTTTTGATGTTTTAATAGCAAGTTTTGTTTTTTCTGTGTAGATTTTAATTTTTTCGTCTTCTACAAAACCGCTAATTTTTAAAACCTCTTGTAAAGTTCTTGATGGAATAATTAATTGACTTGTTTTCTTTTCAATATTGTCAATTTTTTCTCTAACTCTTGCAAGTCTGTTACCGTCAGTTGATGCAATTTCAAGAATTTCTTCTTTAATATCGCAAACAACACCTGATAAAGGACCAGTTGTTTCATAAGAAGCTGCTGCAAAACCTGCTTGTTTTATAGCTCTTGTAAATTGTTTAAAATCAATATCAATACCGTTTTCTAAACTTACATTTTCAGCTACTTTTGGGAACTCAGATGCTGAAATACCAATAATTTCAAATTTTGTATTTTTTGTACTAATTTCAACAATATTTGTTTCTTCATTTAGTTCAAAAGTTACAAGATTTTCTGATAATCTTGTAAAAATATCGTTCAATTTTTTTGATGGTAAAGTAATTGAACCCTCAATTTCAATTTGAGCATCAACCTCTGTTGAAATTGTCAAATCCAAGTCTGTTGCTGTTAATTTAATAACATTTTTACTTTCAGCTTCGATTAAAATATTTGCTAGTACAGGTTGAACACTTTTCATTGTTGCAACGCCTGATACTATTCTAATGCCATTTAAAAATTCGTCTTTGTTTACTATAAATTTCATATTCAACTTCCCCTAGAGAAAAAAATTTCTTTATTATATTATAGCAAAAAGAAACCATTTAGTTGATTATTTTTATATGATTTTAATATTATTTAATCAAAACAAATTTATCAA
>DBIX01000077.1:0-421 GCA_002297005.1 Cyanobacteria bacterium UBA791
TATTTAGATATATAATTAGAAATGTTTAAACTAATTGTTCTATGCACAAAAGCAAAAATTAAGAACATCAAAATTGCTTGCAGATAAATAATACCATTTGCACCAAACAGTTTTTGAAAAGCATAAATAAAAACACTTGCTCCCCACTCGTGGTCAATCCATTCGTGAGTTGGAGTGTAAGACAAAAAGTCGTGAGTCAAAATATGCCCTGTTTGAAAAAACGCTTTTCCTACAATCAATCTTGCCCATAAATCATAATCATATCCTAATGCGTGAGCAGAAAATGCTAAACAAATTAAGAATAACGATAAATAAAAAACTATAGGCTTTATTACTGTTAATACTTTTTGCATGGGAGAATTATACCATTTTTTTTACTTAACTGCAATAATGCATTCGTAAATTCTATCAATTTTTTCTT
>DBIX01000077.1:451-22063 GCA_002297005.1 Cyanobacteria bacterium UBA791
TTTTTTCTTTCATATCAAAAACCTGTTCTTTCAGGTCTTTGACACTATTCAAAGTTGCAAAATGTTCTTCCACATCTGCTATGATTTCACGATGTTTTTTCTCTAACTGTTCTGGAGTTACCACAACTCTCTGTTGAATTAAAAACACCATTATTACCACAATTAGTGGCGAATATTGTAAAAAAGTTTCCATAGTTTATACCTCTAATGTAATTGGCCAATAATATTCAACTAAATACGATGCAGCATCTAATGGATGCATTAAAAATTTCAGTTCATTTGATTTTTTAATTTGTTGATATGACGGAATATCAATTCTCGAAGAACCCTCTTGGTATTTTAAATTATATATATTGTACAAAAGTTTTTCGCATTTCTTATCAACAAAAACACTCACCTTTCCCTCTGCAGAACGTATTTTTGAATTAAAAGCAGCAATTCTATTTTTGATAGGCGGATTGAAAGCTCTTATTCTCACTTCTGTTTGATAACCAAATTTTGCAAGGGTGTTTTTCATAATTACGTAATTTGTAAATTCGCTCGTACAACTTCTATTATCGCCAGAAGCATCACCATTGATAATAATTTTACCCTTATGATTTGGGTATCTATTTACAAATTCTTCGCAAGCTTTCTCTGTCGTAGTGTTTTCCATTACAATTTCATCAAAAAAGAAAACCTTATCCTCAGTCTTATGTGCCAAAATCCAAGACATAGGATCAACGTTAAAGTCGCAAGTTATATGCACATCCAAATCAGGACAGTAATCTATTTTACGAAGATTATCATCCTTAAAACCTTTGACAACAAGCCCAGAATCATAGTCACCAGTTTCAGCCAAAACAAAAATCCTGTAATATTTTTCATCATAAAGTTTCTTCATCTCCTCGCAAAAACCCTCTGGTAAATAGGTATTTTGGTATGTAGGAGCAGAAATAAGTCTATAATTTGGCAAGGGATTTTCTATAAAAGTTTTATAAACCCAGCCCTTATTCAATTCAGGATTTGTATGTCCAAAAATACGATATTGAAAACCTTTCCAGCTACTTTTTCTTGTTTGTCTTAATCTTGCAAGTAACATTTTAAAAGTAGAAAATGGAACATCTGACATTTCTTCAATTTCTACAAAGCCTAAATTCAAGGATTTTAATTTATCAGGTTCGTCAAAATGTCTAAATAAGATTTCAGAGCCATTTTTAAAACTCAAAACCTGATTTGAACTTGACCACTCATAATCAACCCCATTAACAAATCCCATGTTCTCCAAATGTTCAAAATAAGACTGCAAAGTAGTATCTCTTACAAGCGTATAAGTTTGAGCTCCGCAAAGTCCTCTTATTCCAGCAAATTTTAAACATAACAAAATACCTAACAATGAGCCTGCAAAAGTTTTTCCTGAACCAAAACCACCCTGATACACAGCAACATCAATGCTATAATCGTGTGGAATTTCTAAAAACTCTCTTTGTGATTTTAATAATTTATATCCCATATTTCTTCCCCAAGGGAGAAGCGTTTTTGAACGCTTCTCCACTACATTTCAATTTACTCTATATTTTCATCTGTTAAAAAATTATTTGAATTTTCTATTCCATACTGTTCTAATGCATATTTAAAACATTCTATCCAGTTTATTTTTTCTGAAAGTGTTGGAACTTCTGCAAAAGATTTCACAACTTCAAACAACTCTTTCAATTTCAATTTACGTTCAGCAGTTGCTTTTCTATCACCATAGCGATAGATATATTGTGCACCACGAATAGAATCATCAATTTCTAAAAAGATATATTTACCGCTATCATTCAAGCAAATAACCTCTTTTCCGACTTTGAAATTTGCTATAATTTCAGCAGTTTTTTCAACCATTGGAATAATAATTTTTCTACTGATTGCATCCAGCATCATATTCAACCTAGCCGATTGACCCGTAACAGAATAATTTATTTCTGTAGCTGTTCTTGCCTGATTTTGAATATTTCCAGCCATATTTTTGAAAATACCAGTAGCATTTTCTGTTGTTGTTTTAAAATAATTCAAGAAATCCCAGCCATTCAAAGCCTTATCAAAAGTCAATGGAATAGGTGCTTGTGGCATTAGAGATGTATCATATTCAATAATTTTCCCTGGGCGAACCTCTTGTTCACCTTTAAAACAACCTTTTGGTGCAAGATAAGGTGGATTCATCATCAAAGCAAGTGCATCGAGTTGTTTGTTCATAATGTTTGAAGAAATATTATTCATCACAATCGCAACCTTTAGAGGAGAAATGCCTCTATTTGTATTCGGAGATTCAATAATATTTGCATGGATAAAAGGATTTATCACAAAAGGATTTGCCTCAAATCTGATAATTTCTTTTCTTCCAGCAACTACAATTAGCCAATTTTTAAGCAATTTGCCATTTGGTAATTCTATATCGCCCCAAAATTCTAAAATCTCAACCTTTTTACCATCAACTCCTTTTTCCGACTCTTTGTTTCTTTTATTCGTAACCAACATTTTCAAATTCTCTAACTTTTCAGGTGTTAAAGCATTGTTCAAAGAATTGTTCTGAATTTCATCGATAGAAGAATATGTTCGATAAATTTTTGCACAAGAATTCCAATTATCTTTATTCAAAGTATCAAATACAAAATCTTCCGCCTTAATATGTTTAACCTTGGCATTGTCGTAAACTAACTTATTTTCCACAACAAAAGAATTTTCATCAGATGACGTCAATTGTTCTTCTATCGTTTTTGCCCTACGAATATTCTTAACCTTAGTTTCCCAGCCTACAAAAAGCGTACATTCACCAGTTTCAACAATAGAATCAATTATTTTTTCCAACTCATTTTCAATGTTCATTTGTTCAAAGGTATTAACAAGCATAGCTTTTTGCCTATTCGCAAGCATTTGAGCTTGTGGAGTAACTCCTGAAACATCAAACATTCCATCTGCATGAGAATAAAAATTCTCGCTAATATGAGCTTTTAGAGTTTGAGCCAATTCGTAAATGTCAGGAAGTTCTATACTTGTATTCCAATCCTTTACGCTTGGAACTCTTGTGGAATATATAGAATCTCTTACAACCCTAATATCTGATAATTGCATAGAGCGATTAGTTTCATATTCTTCATATTTTTGAGTAATATCTTTAACCAAATTAATACTTTCTTTTTCGTCTAATTTCGTTGTCAAATCTATTTTTTCTGTCTGCATTTTTCTCTCCTTAAAATTGAATATATTTCTACATCTTGAAGTCTTTCATTTTTTACGGTTTCTGCTTTCAAAAGAGCTTCCTTTTTAAACCCCAAATATGATAAAATTCCTTTTACCATTCGATTTTCTTTGAATACAACCGCCTTAATCTTTTTAAATCCGTATTTTTTAAAGCAGTATTTTATAAACTTTTTAGAGGCTAATCTTGTTTGATAACCCCAGTATTTTCTAAAAAAGCAGGTATTAATTTCGGCAGAATGTAAATTATCAGAATTACCGATAAAATTATCAAAATATGCAAAACCCATTAAATCATTTGTTTCGCTATCGACAACAGCCCAAAAAAATCTACCAGAAGCTTCAACAAGATTAAACAAATCTTTTACTAAATCTCTACTTTTAAAATAATCATCAAACATAAAGCGTTCGTGTTTGAGCATTAAAGAAAATACTTCTGGTAGAAAGTGTAGATTTCGGTATTCATTATTTTTTCTATCTATTATTATTTTTGCAAATTTAATCATTTTATTGACAATTCCCTTTATTTAAATGTATAATTACCTACAAACGAGGTGTCCTAATGAATAGAGAAGAATTAATTATTGAACAGTACAACATTTACTCTCAACACAAAGAGAAATTTGTTGATAGAAGTTTTATGACAAACAAGTTCTACAATGTGCTTGTACTTGCTCTTTTCGCATTAATCTTCCTTATGAAAGACTTTGTTATTTGCAAAATCTTTTCAGCTAGCGTAATCTTTTCTCTAGCAGGTATACTTGTTTGTATTCTTTGGTTTTTAAACATTGATGCATATAATTTTTTAATCAAAATAAAAATCTCAAAAGCTCTTGAAGAAATTGAAAAACAATTACCAGTTCAACCATATACAATGGAATTTTCTGCAATTAGAGCTAGCAAAAGAAGAAAACAACATTTCTACTTTGCAGATATTCAAAAAGTTTTTGCAATCATTTCACTTTTAATCTTTTTATCATTAATGTTTGCAACTCTAATACCAACAATCATTCAATCTGCTTAGAGTTCAATGCTTTCAAACTTTACAAACAGATTTTCAGTTGAGAAAATGTCAGTTTCTTTTCGCTTGAATTTTTCTCTAACCTCGTTTTGCATACCAATCAAAGCTTCTGCCTGAAGACCATTTATTAAGGTTTCGACCTTTGTATCTTTATTGAAAACTTTAAAAGTTGCTCTTTTGGTAAAAATTTTATCAACTGGAACATCTTTTATGTCAGTAATAATAGCTCTACTGTTATTTCCAACTCGTGTATTAAATGCATTTTTTAATTCTTCTTGCATTTTCATTTTTATTAATTCATCTAATGACTTATTTTTCATTAATATTTCTTCTGTTAAATCTTTTGATTTTTTCATTTTTTCTCCTTAAATTTTTTCTTCATCAAGATTGCTAATCGTAATAATTTTTGTCGAAAAGCCCTCTTGAACGTCTTTTGAATTAAAGCCCAAATATTTGCAAAGACTTTCTAACGCTTTTATTCCGGCAGAAGAATCCCTCAATTTTTTCTTACCTGTAGGAAATCCCTCTTTATCCAAAATATCTTCTTCTTGCAGAGAAAATTCAGCAATTTGCAATAATTTTTGAACAACATAGCCCTTATGAACTTGCAAACTATCTATTTGATTTTTCATTTGCAACCTAATTTCATCGACTATTTTTTTGTCATTCAAAAATTTTGTAGCTAAACTCTTTAAATTTCTGTCCTTATATCCAGCCTTTTTTAAAGAAGCCTCTGCATCTAAAGTCCTTATATATTCAGTTATAAATTGTTTTTGTTGTTGATTTAAATTCATAATGTTAAGTTTTTGTAATATATTTGCCCCATGTAAAATAAAAAGTTATTATAATTATGCTATTTATATTTCGGCTAGTGTAAAATCTACCGGTTGACAAGTTCAGCCGGTTTCTTTTTTTATTTAGACACTACGACGAATAACAATTGACGGTGTTTCATCCGCTGATACAGCTAGTTTTGAACGCATATTTGCTAAAGCCTTGTTGTACATAGCAAGCCAATAATTGAATTTTGGATATTCCAAATTTGCTTTCATACGCATACAAGTCCCATATACCAAAAGCGGTTCTACAAAAGTATCGGGAATAACTGATTCGTCATCCGCTAAAGTCATTTCTCGTTTTGCAACATTTTCAGAAGTTTTTGCAAAATCATTTGTGCTATAAATAACTTTTATTTCTTTTTCTGTTTCAAAAACTGGTAAAAATAACATTTCACCCAAAACAGAATATCTTTTATCTTTTTTAGAAGAGAATAAAAAACTTTCAAAATCATTTGTAAATTCATAAATTGAATTATCAATAGATAAAGTTTTTATTCTTCCATCAACCGTGTTTTTAATTTCACCTGTATTTGCAGGCAAAATCAAGGAAGTTTGTTTTAGTAAAAAATTCCAATCATCAAATGTACAAACCTCTGAATTGACAATATTCAAAATATTTTTAATTTTCAGATGGTCATTTTTTACCAATTCATCAAAGTTTTTAACCTTTTTATAATTAAGCTCCACCAAGCATTTATTAATCAAATCTAAGTATTTCATAAAATCCTTTCTTGCCCTTGTAAGAGTTGCACGACAAATCAATGTCGCACAACCTCACAGGAGTTTTAACGAATTAAACCTTGTCTTAACTGTTCCATAATAAGTTTTTCGTTTTTCGTAAATTCTGCACCACTCATTTTGCCTATTTGTTCTCTAGTAAAAGCAATTTGCTTAGAAGTATCTTTCGCATTTTGAGCGTTAGCATTAAGTCTACTTTTTGCTTCTTCGTTCGTTTTCACAAGCTTTGCTTCAAACTCAGCTTGTTTCAAATATCTATCAATCGCATTCTGTTCAACAGTTCTAATCAATTCAGATATTCTGCCAAGTTCTTCCTTATCAAACTCTAGGCATCCTGATTTTATGTAATTTAAAACCTCTAAACGACCTTTTTCATTAAAAAACTCAGGATTTTCTTTCTCAAACTCAGTAATAGCTTGAACTTTATCAAAGGATTTTTCTTGCTTTTGTGTTGCAGAAGGATTTCCACTTGCTTCTAAATCACATTGTTCTAACTCAGCATAGCCCTTTTTTATAATTTGTTGAATTAAATTTTCCCCTTGTACTTGATTTAAAAGTCCAGATTTTAATAACATTTCCACTTTTGAAATATTATCTTTTGTCTTTCTTTCAACCCTTTGAACTTTATCTTCAAAGTTTTTAAAAGCTTCTTCATCCCTTTTTAAAGTTTCTTGAGAATTCATTACTTGTTCCTCAATAAGATTTGAACTATCACGTTCGAGATTTTTTTGGTCAGAATTTTCATTTATTTTTAATTCATTTACTGAATTATCGTTTAGATTATTTTCCATAAATTACCTTTCGTTTTTCATGTATTCAACGGCTTGTTCTACGGCTTTATCAATAAATTTTGATAAACAAAATACCAAAATAGATTTGAATGGTTGTACCACAGGAAGTTTTGAAACAATAAATTCTATTGCTAATCGTTTTTTCTTCTTACCAGCACCTGAACCTAAAGTAGTTTCTGCCATTTTTACCGCAGAAAAAGCCGTTTCTTTAATAATTGATTTTAAAGTTTTAAACATAATTAGACACCTTCTTTAGTTTCAGTTTGAGTTGGTGCAACATAGTTTGGATCTTTTACAACCATTTTTGCTAAAGCTGATGGAACAACTGTTTTTGCACCGTATAAATACAAACCTCTAACCAAGTCAGAGAAAGAATCTTTATCTCTTAAGCTTTCTATTTTTGATAATTGAGAAGCAAATGTAATAGCATCATTTGTACCAGCTAAAACATAGAATTTACCTGATATTGAAGTTAAGTTTGTACTTACAAGTACATCCATGCCTGCAATTCTACCAATAGAACCCTCTCTAAGAGTTTCATCCGCTACATTATGAGCACCAATAAATTCTGTTGATTGTAATAAATATGATTCAATAATCGGATTGATTACAACCCAAGGTTTTTTGTTACCTGAAACAGCGTCAGAATTTTTAAGTTTTAAAGCTAATTCAACAAAATATGAATAAATTGTAGATTTATTTAGTTCGACTGGAGTTGAATCAGAAGCAACGATATTAGAAGCTTCTACGTTTGCGTGCATACCTAAAAGATATGAATCTTGAACTTCTTCAATAGCTTTTTTAGCTTTTTCTAAATGTGCATCCATAATTGAAGTGTTTGCTTGAGCTTGTGCAACATCATTGATTTTGAAAGCAAAATATTTCTTTTGATCGATAACTAAATCTTGAGAAGACGGAGTAAGTTCGCTATAAGATAAACTATCATTACCCAAAGTAGAAATAGTAACATCTGCTGGAGAAATAATTTTTACCTTATCACCTTGATTTTTAATTTCACCCTCATAATTTCTGTTAACGCATTGTAGCATTACACAATTCTTCTCTAGCATTGTGTTTAATTTTTGACTCCAAATCTCTGGAATAAAAGCTGAATAAGCGTTTTGATTTTCTGTCATTTTGTTTTTCCTTTCTTTTTATAAACTGTATCCCTTTTACAGAACAGGCTAAAAGTCTTATTCTGTATATATTTCCTTAAATTCAATCCCAATAACCGCAACAGAATGAGCAAGCTCAGAACCCTCAACACAGAGTTGAACAGCATAATTAGCCTCTGAAATTTCTGCCTTATACATTGTGTCAGCACTAACTGACCATAGAGATAAATTCTCTTCACTATCCCAAGTGTCATTAAGAGTTTTGCTGTCACTTGACCAATGCATATTTTCAAAATTTGTAGAATAAATTTCTTCTATATCATCTCTGTTTTCGCTATCAAAGTTTTTGTATACAGAGAAAATAAAATTATTTTCATAAGTTTCATCCAAGATAAAATAAAATTCATCAATAGATTTTCTAACAGACGGATTACCTAAAGATAAAAAAGGTGATTTCCACATAAATTTAATAGGCTTTCCGTCAAAGGAGTTTCCACTGTCTTCCAGATATATGTTTCCCTCAACATCTGCAGTAAGAATTTTGCCATTAAATAGACACGCAGAAGTAATCTTCTGAGGCAAAACTCTTTTGTACCAAGCTTTATTTACATAATCATTTATCCAAATAGTATTAAAGTAATCAGTATTTGAATATGGTATAAAATACCAAACTTGATTTTTATCTTCATAATGAAGTGCAAAAACTTTGTCTAATCTATTTTTATCAAAATTATCAAATTCTTTTTTAATTTTGTGAGAAATACTTTCCCCTATCATAACTTGATTAAGCGTTCCAACTTCAAGAGGGTAAATTCCGTCAGTAAAAAAATACTGTTTGTTGTTAACGTTAACAACACATTCATTTGAATAAGTTCCTTTATCTGCAAAAGGAATTATCGCAAAATCTTCAGGCGTACTACCGGAAAGTAAATACACAGATTTTTCTTTATAAATTGCTAAATAATCCTTATACGGCTTAAGTGCAACAATTTTATCTGCATCTGTATAAAAATTATTGATATAACCAGCATCACCTGAAGTTTTAAAGTCATCACACTTACCTAAAGCTGAATAATAAAGTGTTGAGTCTTTTGCAACCCAAACTCTACCCTTATAAACGGCAACAATATTTGTACAAATATCATTTTCTGATTTATCTTTTAAATTACAGTCGCTTACCGTATATTTTTCATCATTCTGCAAAAACAACAATTTATTTGCATCAGAACAAATTAATATACCGTTTAAATAATTCACAAAACTTACTTTTGAAGATATTTTCACTTTTTCTTCAAGAAGAATTAAGTCATTTGTGTCACTATTATAAATATAAAGATTTTCCGATTTTGTTATAATTACTAATCTTCTTTTTGAGCCATATTTTAATTCGTGGATGGCTAAAATTTCTTTTTCAACAGGTAAAGACAAAAATTTAATATTACCATTTTGTCTTATAATTCCTCGATTTTGAAGAATTTCAACATTTTCAGCTTCTGACCAAAAAATATTTTTAGTATCTAAACCCAATTCAGTTTTAGTGGAAGAATAATTTATTCCACCTGATAAATTATAATAATATGTTTCCATTAATTAACTCCCTTATTTTCGGTAATTTGATTTAAATACCATTTAATTTTTGAGCGAATAAAACGACCTATTTCATCTTTTTCAAGCCAAGAAAAAGGTGGAAGAAAAACTATATCAATCTTTCCACGGCTAGAAGTTTCAGGATGAGATTTTCCAAACTCGTAATGAGTCATAATAGTTGTACTTTTGATAGGAATTTCGTATTTTAAAGCTAATTCAGCACACAATTTCATAGCAGATTCAAATTGAATACGAGTTATAGGGCAAGAACCAAGATGATTTTTATCCTTAAAACCCATCATTCCGCAAAGTGCAACTCCGATAGAACCTGTATTTCCACCGCCAGTATGAGGTGCATACATATTTGGTTTACAAATTAAATTAGCTTCTGGTTTAAATATACCCAAACGAACTTTTCCAAAAGCATCGACTAAAAAATGGTAGCATTCTTTTTCATGAGAATTAGGGACTTGCCCACCAGCAGTCCAATGTAAAATTATTCTTTTCATTTTTACCCCTTAATTTATGCAAATTCTTTTGCATAATATCTTAGGTAAGTAGCCACAGCCGAAATTCTATTTCTTGCATTTAGTTTTAAAACAAGTCGTGAAATATGAGTTTGTACAGTTCTCGGAGATATTTTTAGTTTGCAAGCTATTTCTTTATCACCATCGCCGTAGCATAAAAATTCTAATATCTGAGTTTCTCTTACAGATAGTTTCATATTTTATCTTTCTTGTGCTAAATCTAGTTGTAAAATCTTTTTCTAATTCTATATTACTTAATTTTTAATTTTGTTGTTAAATATATTTTCGGATTAGAAAATTAATTAAAAATTTGCAAGTTAAAATTTTGGCACATTGCCTCCTTTACCAATATTTGCAAGCTTTTCAAACTTGATATTATCAGTATAGCGAATTTAAAAAATTAAAAAAGTCCGCAGTTTTACGGACGCAAAACTACGTAAGTAAAATTACGGACAGCAAATTCTTGAAAATTTAACTCTGTTTATCCCTAACACAAAGCTCACAGCACATATCACATGCCGGCAAATAACCTTCCTTTTTTATTATTTTTCTAAAAGAGTTATATTTTTCACCACTATAAATTTCTTTTAGATTTTGAATTTTTAAGTCACCCATTTTTATAGAAAGACAAGGATATACAAGTCCTTCAGGAGTTATAAACGTATCAGAAAATGGAAAAGTACAAGACTTGTACAAGTTTTTAAAATCTTTTTTTTCTGTATAAAATTTTTCAATTTCTCTTAGAGGATTTTTTGAATAATCAAATTTTGGTGCAAATCTAACTTCACATTTAAAATTTTTCTTTAAACTTTCTATTTCTTTATAGACTTCTTTAAAATGTTCCATATCAAAATACAAATTATGTTCTGATTTTTCAAAAAATTCTTCTGATAAATTTTCTCTTAAACAACAATTTTGTTTTAATTTATTTGCTCTCAAAAAAGATAATGATAAGAACTCAAAACCTTTGTCAGAACAATATTTATAAAGTTTTGGTAAATCGTCTAAATTATTTTCTAAAACAATTGTTTTTATATCAATTTTTGGTCGTTTTTTTAGAGCTAAAACTTTTTCTAAATTATTTGCTACTATATCAAAAAGTCCATTTCTACAACGATTTTCGTCATGAGTTTTACCATAACCATCTAATGATACAGAAAGCAATGTTAATCTATTATTATCGAACAATTTCACAATGTCATCATTCAACAATATTCCGTTAGTAACAATTGTAACTTTGCCTGACAATCTATCTGATACAGCGTTAAAAATTTCTCCAAAATCAAGTCTTACAAGAGGTTCACCCCCAACAAGAGTTGCGATAGAATATTTTGGAAGTTGTTTAATAATCTTTCGCCACTCATAAGTCGAAAGCTCGTGTTTGTTTCTATACTCGCCCACATAACAATAAGGGCAATTTAAGTTGCAACGATAAGTCAATTCCAAAAAATATCTTAAGGGCAAAGTATTAAACAAGCCAAAATAAGTTGGCATTGAATATAAATTTCTTGCGTAATCAAATAATTTTGAATAATTTATCATAGAACAATTATACAACAAATTTTCATGCTAAAATAATCCTATGAATTCTGAAAAACTTTCAATTACAATAGAAAAAATGACATCAAAAGATGTCGATGAAATTTTCAAAATAGAAGAAGAAACCTATGGTGCACACCATTGGTCAAAGGATTCTTTCTATTCAGAAGTTTCAAATAATATAGCTCGCTATTATGTTGCAAGAACAGAAGACGGAACAGCAGTAGGTTATATTGGAAGTTGGTTTATTATCGAAGAAGCTCACATAACAAATGTTTCAGTTTCGCCAAAATATAGAAGAAATTCAATAGGCGAAGCTCTTTTATACCACGTAATAAAACAATGTTACGAAGAAATGGTTAAATATATCACACTAGAAGTTAGAGTTTCAAACGAGCCAGCAATTAATTTATATAAAAAATACACTTTCTCATCACTTGGTTGCCGAAAAAATTATTATCAAGATAATAACGAAGACGCATTAATTATGTGGACAGAAAATATTTTTTGGGATAAATTTAAAGTGAAGTTTTTAGAAAACGAAAAAGAATTAAATTCACGAATTAATATATTATGAAAAGACCTGAAAACCAGTTAGAAATATTTAAATACAAAGGAGAACCAATCAGAATAACTCTTGGTACAATAGTTATGATTGGTATTTGTACCTTTTTAATTGTTATTGCAACTTTTACTCAGGTAAAAATTCCTCATTTTTTAAACACAACTGGTAGCGTAAATATTGGAGAGGGCTTAATAAATAACGCAAATGGTTATTTATATATTCCGCAAATTCCAGTAATTCTGTTTATTGCAGGATTAATGGGTAGAATTTTTGGAACACTATCTGTTTTGGTTTATATAGCGATTGGGTTGTTTTGCTATCCAATTTTTGCACTTGGCGGTGGTTTAAAATATGTTTTAGCTTTTAATTTTGGATACATTTTAGCTTATGTTCCAGCAGTATTTTTAACAGGAACAATTTTAAACCATGGTTATTCAATAAAAAATGTCTTAAAAGCAACTATTATTGGGGTTTTAACAATACACGTAATTGGGATTTTGTATACAGCTTTCATATCAATTATTAGTTCAGGAGATGATTTAAGCATTTTTGGAACTATCGTTAAACAAAGCGGATGGAAAATTCTTTATGATTTAATATTCAGCTGTATCTCAATATATATGGCAAATGTGACTAAAAAAATTCTTTGGTTAATTATGTGTTAATTTAAAATTTCTTAACATTTAAAGATTTTCTAGCAATTTATTTTTTCAGGGTCTTTAAATAAGCATAAGGTTAAATAAAGGAGATTACGACATGGCATTAGTAGAAGTTCAACACAAAACAGAAGCAAAATTAAAAAATAATGATGAATTTACACAATATTTAAAAAGCCAATGTTTAAAAACAACATTTAATGGTATCGAAGTTGATTCATTCGCTTGGTACAAGAAAATGTTAGGTATTAAATAACTATAAAAATAAAATAATATTAAAAAAGGTTGGAGCAAAAACTTCAACCTTTTTTAGTTGTTATAAATTATAAATTTACCATCTTTTATTTCAGATTTTGCACCATACGGAACAGTTATTTTTTTCTTGTTATGAGTAATCCTAAAATCGCCAAGAACGGCAATATCTAGATTAGACACAAACTCTTCAAAAACTTCTTTCAATTCGTCTTTGTTTTCAACATCTAAAAATTCACCTAAAATCAAACCTTTAATATTTTGTCTAAATTTAGAGATATTAGAAAGTTGAGCTAACATTTTATCAATTTTGTAAACTGGTTCGTTCAAATCCTCAATAAAAAATATGAAATCTTCATCAGGGATAAAATCAATTCCACAAAGAGATACAACCGTTGAAAGATTTCCACCAAATGTTATACCATTGGCGTTTTTATTGTTTGATAGACCTTTTTCAAAAGGTGAATATTCTAAAGCCTTGCCATTCATCAAAACATCAAAGCAATTTTCAAAAGTTTCAATATCACCCTCATCAGAGCCAAAATCACCCAAACACATTGGACCAGAGAAAGTTATTAGTCCAGCTTTTTTCAAAAACATAGCAGAAAGGGCTGTAATATCAGAATATCCGATAAAAATTTTAGGATTATTTCTAATCAAGTCATAGTCAATTTTATTGATTAACCTAATTGCACCATATCCACCACGCATACAGAAAATAGCATCAATATTTTTGTCAGAAAACATTTTGTGTAATTGTTCAATTTTTACATCGTCACTTCCAGCCAAATATCTTTTTTTATCGTAAAGATTTTCAGCTAAAACAACTTTAAAACCTTTATTTTCAAAATATAAAATTGATTTTTTTAGTGCATCTTCTGATTTTAAATTTCCAGAAGTTGCAACAATTCCGATTGTATCACCTGTTTTTAATTTTTTTGGTTTAATTAAATTCATAATTACACAAATTTCAAATCTCTTACGATATAATATTAGCATGAACGAAAAATATGTACCGCTATACAGAAAATATAGACCACAAACTTTGGAAGAGGTTGTAGGTCAAGAACATATTAAAAAAGCCTTAACCAATGCAATCGAGTTAAATAAAATCGCACATGCGTATTTGTTTACTGGACCAAGAGGTACTGGTAAGACTTCTAGTGCAAGAATTTTGGCTAAGTCTTTGAACTGTAAAAACGGTCCAACAGTAAAACCTTGTGGTAAATGCGAAAGCTGTATTGATATTACAAATTCAACACCAGTAGATGTTATCGAAATCGATGCTGCAAGTAATAGAAAAGTTGAAGATGCACAAAACATCTTAGAAAAAATCCAATATGTACCAGTAAATGGTAAATACAAAATTTATATTATAGACGAAGTTCACATGCTTTCAAATACGGCTTTTAATGCTCTTTTGAAAACACTTGAAGAACCACCAGAAAATGTTATTTTTATTCTAGCAACAACCGAACCTCAAAAGGTTTTAGATACTATTAAGAGCCGTTGCCAAAGATTTGATTTTAAACGTATTACTACAGAAGATATTGTAAAACATCTTGAATATATTTCTAAACAAGAGGGCATAAATATTGAAAAAGAAGCTCTTTACGCTATTGCAAAAAACTCTGCAGGCGGAATGAGAGATTCTATTTCTCTTTTAGACCAGTTGAGCGTACTTGGAACAACAACCGCTATTACAGTTGACGACATAAACTCTTTACTTGGTAGAATTTCTTTCGATTTGCTTTTAGAAATCTCTAAAACTATTGTGGAAAGCAACCCTCAAGAAGCTATTAATATATTAGAAAAAATTTATAATTCAGGTAACGAACCATCACAAATTTTGTTAAATATGCTTGAATTTTTCAAAAACGCTTTGTTGGTAAAAACTTGCGAGAAAAATATTGCAATTGAATTAACTCAATATAATGAGACTCAAATCAAAGCAGTAATACCTCTTGTAGAGGATTTAGAAAAACATCAAATCGTATTTTTGATAGAAAAAATTTCTAATTATTTAAAAGAACTAAAAACAAGCACAACTCCTCATTTATGGCTAGAAGTTGCGTTAATTGACTTGGCAAATTTAACAGAAAATACTAAACTTTTAGATTTACAAGAAAGATTATCAAGATTAGAAAGCGGAGAAGTAAAGGTTTCTGCGACACCAACTGCTTATAAAACAGCACCAATGCCAACAATGAAACCTATTATGAAACCTCAAACAAAAGTTGAAATGCCTAAACCAGCTCAACCTGAAATTAAACAAGAGGCTAAACAAGAAGTTGTAGAAAACAAAGTTGAAGAAGTTGCAAAAGTAGAAGAAAAACCTCAAATGGAAGATTTTTCACCAATGCCAAAATCACAAAGCCAAACATCTTCAACTTCAAATATTTCAGAATTATGGCATTCACTTATCAGTAATGTTCAAAGCTCTGCAACACAAGCTTTGCTAAAACTTGCAACGCCAGTAATGATTACACCTGAAAAAATTATTATTACCTTTAAAAGTGATGCGTTGGTAAGTAAATTTAATGACGCAAGCAAAAAGCAATCTCTTGTATCAGCGTGTGATGTTTTATTCTCACAAACAAATTCAAACGTAATTGTTAGAATGCCATTACCTGATGATGGAAAACTTTCTGCAACATCTCAACCTATTCAAGTTGAAAAAAAAAATTCTGAACCAAAACCAGTAGAAAAATTTGAACAACCTAAAGAAGAAATAAAACCCCAACCAAAACAAGAGCTAGAAAAAGCTCCTCAAATAGAAGAAACACCTATTTCTGAAGAAGAAAATGACGAAGTTAACGAAGAAGAAACTTCTAACGAAGAAAAATCTGACGAAAATGCAGTAGATAAAACTTTGCTTTCTGATCAAGTAAAAATGGTTGTCCAACTTTTTGACGGAAAAGAAATTTTATAATATTTGAGAAGTAAAAACGACAATTCAAATTTGCTTTGGATTGCTTCACATTCGTTCGCAATGACAATATACGTCTTTGCGAGGAGCTTGCGACGAAGCAATCTCTATCAAATGTAATATTTAATTTAACAAATGTTACACAAGAGGTGAAAATTTGTTATAAAACTTAAAAAGGGTGGTACATAATATATGTAATCAAATACTTTTACCTACCCCCTTTATCCGATATTTTTTATTGCCGTCGTCTTAGTTGTTAGCTACGGCTTTTTTGTTGTATAATTTTTTCATAAGTATATAGAGGTAGAAAATGGAAAAATTTTATTTAACAACTGCGATAGATTATGTTAATGGTGCACCACACATTGGTCACGCTTACGAAAAAATTCTTACAGATGTAATCGCAAGACATTTCAAAAAAAGATGTAATGATTTGTACTTCCTATCAGGTACAGACGAACACGGTATAAAAATTCAAAAAACAGCTGCATCTAAAGGTATTACTCCAAAAGAACTTTGCGACAACAACGCAAAATCTTTCACAGATACTTGGAAACTTTTAGATATTGATTATAACAAATTTATTAGAACAACTGATGATTACCACGAAAAAGCTGTTCAATTAATTTTCAAAAAATTGGTTGAACAAGGTGACATCTACAAACATTCTTATACAGGTTTATACTGCCAAGGTTGTGAATGTTTCTTGAACGAAAAAGACTTAACAGAAGATGGACTTTGTCCTGACCACTTGAAAAAACCTGAAGTTGTTTCAGAAGAAAACTATTTCTTCAAATTAACAAAATATAAGGATGCAATTATCAAACATATCAAAGAAAATCCTGATTTTATTATTCCAGCATTCAGAGCAAACGAAGTTCTAAACCAACTAGAAGATATTCAAGATATTTCTGTATCACGTTCAATTTCAAACGTAACTTGGGGTATTCCAGTTCTTGATGACCCAGAACAGGTTATTTACGTATGGATTGATGCTTTATCAAACTACATCACAGCTCTAGGATACACTCCTGAAAACCAAGATGAAAACTTCAAAAAATATTGGCCAGCTGATTTACAAGTTATTGGTAAAGACATTTTGAAATTCCACAGCATTTACTGGTTAGCAATTTTAATGGCATTAGATTTACCATTACCAAAACACATTTTAGCTCACGGTTGGATTACAATCGACGAAACTAAGATGTCAAAATCTTTGGGTAACGTAATTGCTCCAGCAGATATTTTAAGCAACTTTGAACTACAAAACGCAGATGCACTTCGTTATTATATGGCAACAGCAGCCCCTTGCGGTAAAGATGGAAACTATTCTGACGTTGATTTCAAAGAAAAAGTTAATGCTCATTTAGCAAACTCTATGGGTAATCTTTTAAACAGAACTCTTTCAATGCTTGTTAAATACTTTGACGGCGAAGTGAAAGAAGAATTTAAAGTTAACGAAGATATTCTAAATATTGCTAAAAACACAACAGATAGAGTAAAATATCACTTTGATAATTATGAAATTCAAGAGGCAGCTTTAGCGATTATGAGCCTTGTTGATGCAACAAATAAATTCGTAACAGACAACGCTCCTTGGACTTTAGCTAAAGAAGAAAAAATGACAGAATGCGGTTCTGTATTAAGAACTGTTCTAGAAGTTATGTGCACAGTTGCATCATTAATTGAACCGTTCTGCCCAAATATCGCTAAAAGTATGGCAGAACAATTATCTTATGATATAAATACTAAATACGATGATTTGAAATTCGATAACATCAAAAACGGTAAACTAATCGAAAAAGACCAAATCACACCAGTATTTTTAAGAATTGATAGCGAATTTGCTGACAAATCAAAAAAATAAAAAATACTAACAATAAAACATAAAAAAATCCTTTTAAGAAATGTGAAATTAAAAGGATTTTTTTATTGTAAAACTCTAAAAAAAGTGCTATTGTAATAGTACAAGATTAGGGGTTCATATATGACAGAAATTAACATTTACTCAGCTGGGGACAATAACAAACGAACTCAGGCTAAAAAACAAACAAGACAAGCATCAAACCAACTTCCAGATATTGAAATTTTTGGTGGAAAAACAGAGGGCTCAGGTACACCATTTAAACCTGCAGAAAAGAAAATGCCATCTATTTTTGATAGTAAAGTAGAATTTAAACCAAAAAAAGAAATCAAGGTAAAAAATGATACTCCACCAGTTCCGCTTATTGATGGAAAAATGCGTTTGAAATATACAGAACAAACAACTCTAGGAATCTTTAGAGGATTGAGTCAAAAAAAGGTTTCTGCTAAAAACACAGAACAACTTATGCAGACTATACATACTTTAGACCCTAAGAGTTATAAGTTTGCATTTCAAGTTTTTGCAAATTCAGGATATAGCTTACCAGAAATGGTAATGAATTCTAAACATTTGTCAGAAGCTCAAAAGAAACAATGTTTACAACACATGGTAAACGTTGGTAAAGATGTTGCGAATTATAATAAACAACGTTCTGACGATGTTATTCCTAAAATGCAAGATTTAGTAAAAAAATATGATTCTAAAAAGGGTTTACCAGAAGTTGATAAAAAACGTTTAGCAGCAGATTTCAAAAAAATTGTTAACCGATCAGATACAACGCAAGCACGTAGACCAAGACCTAACGGTAAAATTGATATACCATTTAGACAAGGTCAAACTGGCGATTGCTGGTTGTTAGCTGGTATTCAGTCATTATCAATGACTCCTCAAGGTAAAAAAGTTCTTGATAATGCCGTAAAAGTTGATAAACAAGGTAACGCTACAGTTACTTTAAAAGGTGTTGGCAAAACTTATAAAGTTACAGCAAGAGATTTAAAAGGCTCAAATGAATTATCAAGCGGTGATTCAGACGTAAGAGCATTGGAAATTGCTATGGATAGATATTTCAGAGAAACTGTTCCGGATGGAAAAGCTGATATTGACGGGAACTATGTAGGAAAAGCTCTCGAATTACTAGGCGATCCTAATCATACAAGTACTGCCGTTGGTTCTTTCGGTGTACAAAGTATGATTGACTACATCAAAGGAAACGGCATGAGCGGTAGAGCCGCTGTTACTGGTATGACTCCTAATATTGATACTAGAGGAATGGGTGCTACTGATGCAAAAACAGGTGAAGAAGTTCACATGTATAACGCTCACGCATATTCTGTAAAAGATGTGGATGACAAAAATATCTATCTTGTTAACCCACACGACACATCTAAAACAATTAAATTACCTCTAAAAAGTTATTTAGATAAATTTAATATGATAGCACTTTCAGATGTTAGAAGTCTAAAATAAAAAAGATAAAAATAAAAACAAACGAAAAAGAGTTGTGAAGTTCACAACTCTTTTTCGTTAAAAAAGTGGCGAAGCCAAAGGCTTCGCCACTTATAATATTCAATTTATCAATTAGAATGAATATTCAGGAATAACGAACACTTCATTATTAGCCTCGTCGTTTACAAATTCTAAATAATATTCCATTGATTTGTCTTTTGTATTTTCATACATTTCATCAGTAATGTATTTTTTATGTGTTTCAGTTCTTTCGCCTGAGAAATTACCCATAGCAGATGCGTATTTACCAATTTCTTCAAAGTTTAGACCAGCACCGTAAGCTTTTGTTTTCGCATCAGTACCTGATGGTCTGATTTCAATGTATTTATCGTCAAATTCTAAATAAGTACCATCACCAACGAATTTGATAGCTTTTAGGTTATCAAAGTTTAATTCCTTGAAAGCATCTTTTAGGATTTCTTTAGCATTTTCAAAAGTCATTTTGCCTGAACGAATTGCGATTGCCATTGATAAATAGAACAAATCGTTTTTAGTTCTTAATTGTTCACCAGCAACTTTTGCAGCTTTTAATTTATCAATATCAGGTTCTGATTCGTTATAGTAAGCAATATCTACACGGGTATCAAATTGACCCTTGATGTTATTATCTTTAAATACTTCAAGTAAGTATTCAGACATTGTTTTATGTTCTTCTTCAAGTTTTGAAGAAAGAGCTGATGCAACAAGAATAGCTTCAGTAGCTGATTTCTCTCTCATAGCGATAGCTTCACGACCAGCAAGAGATTTAATCATTTCTTCGCCACCCATAATCATACCGCCAGATTCTTCACCTCCGAAGATTAGACGAGGTGATTTACCTAAGTTGATACGTTGACCAAATACATCCATAACAGTAACTTCATCGTTAGGATTTTTCTTCAACTTCAATTCAACTTTTTTCATAATGTTAGCGATTTCTTTGAAACCAACTGGAACGTTAACAACTGCAACATTGTTAGCTTTTGCCCATTCATCCCAACTCATTGCTGATGCAGTAGTTTTAATCATAAAGCGTGGGTGATTATTCCATTTGCCTTGAGATTTCAACATTTTCATTCTGAAATCCATTAATAGCAAGAAGGCTTGGTTAGCAGTAAATACTGTTAAAATTCTGCCGTTGCCAAGTTTTACATAAGCAATACCTGCTTTTTCTAGTTTTGAAATTTCTTTTTCGTCTTCAATTTGAGTAACTGTTAATCTGTCATGGTCAGGGTCTGTAATTAATACAGCAGTACCAATTGGATAATCAGCTAAAACCTTGTCATAGTGAAGAGTTTCGATTACTGGAAAGTAACTTTCACCATTTTTACGTTTAGCTAAAACAGTTGCATCTACTGAATAATCGTAGAAAGTTTTGTTACCTTTTGGATCTTCATCGTATTTACCAATTGAATGGAAGAATGGGTCTTCACCCTCATTCAACCAAACGAATTTATCTGAAATGTTCAATTCTTTTAAAACACGACTTAATGTTCTATAAGCTGAACCACCAACGTTTTCGATAACAATTTTGTTTTGAGCTTTTTTAATAAAGTCTAAGTTATCTTTTTCAGCAACACCTGATTTCAAGTATTCAACATATAAATCAACACCATCGTGTAATTTAGCCATAACTTTTTCATCAATTAAAGGATTATCTTCTGCTGAAATTTTGATTTCATAAGAACCATTTTTTTCTGTTTCGTCAAAAATTTCTTGGATTTTTTGAACAAATTCTGCTGATTCTTCTGGTAAATATTGGCTACCTTGAGAGTTTAAGTCTTTTGTAGCGTTTTTAACAGAAATACCGTGGCTTGATGTAATATATTCGCCACCTACTAAATCTAATTTAAAAGCTAAGAAAGAAGCTAACCAAATAGGAATAGTTTTCTTTTCAACAGGAACAAGAGTTTTAATACCTTGTGCTGCTTGTATTCTAGCGATTGCATCTAGGAATAAATCTGAATTATATCTAACTTCACGACCTGCAAGTTTAATAACTTGTTGATTTTGATATTTTTCTTTTGCTACAAGGGCTTTTGCAAGAGTTGCTAAAACAATACCCACTAAGTTAATTGGAAAACGAGTATCTTGAGGATATAAAATATTTTGAGGACCTCTGATACCAGCAGTTGAAACTTTTGCTTCTTTAGCATAGTTTGCAAACCAATCTTTTAAGTTTAAACCATCTGGATTTGTTGTTTCATCATAAGGATAAAGATGTTCTTTTTTCAAAGTAAAAGTAAATTCACCTTTATTTGAAAAATCCATTAAGTTTAAATCTTTAACATATTGAGGTGTTCTATCATAAACACTCTTAAATAACTGTTCTTCTAGGGGGCAAGAAGCTTTCTTGTCTAAATTCATATAAACTCTCCTTTCAAATGTGAGTAAATGCAGTTAATAATAGTAAATGTAAATCTATAAAATAATAATAACACATATTTATATTAAAACAATACATACATTTTACAAATAAAATATA
>DBIX01000029.1 GCA_002297005.1 Cyanobacteria bacterium UBA791
ATTATTTATTTTACTCTCGGCAAATTCATGAAGTTTTATTTCATGAATTTAAAATTTTTACAAAAATTAACAGAAATTTTTTGTAATTTTTTTGAAAAATTTTCATGAAAAATTCAGAAGAAAAATTTTTAAATTTTTAAAATTAAATCAAAATTTAGCAATTGTTAACAAATGTAAAGCAAAAAATAACTATTTACAATTCGTTACAATTGCAAAAATAGGGCTAAAACCCAGTAGTGACGTGGTGTATACATGAAAATCCGCCCAAAACCATGGTTTTAGCTCATTTAAGGGGCTAAAGTCCGCAAATACATGTGCCGATAACTAAAAAGGAAAGGAAAATTAGTAATGGGATTAGCAGCAAACCAAGCAAGATTATTTACATTACAATCAAGAATGAACGATCTTGAATTAAAATGCATGAATATTTCTAATCAACAAATTACTAATACTATCAAATCTTCTAACGCTTCAATCAGATATAACAATAAATTACAAGAAATCAACAACAGCAGTGCTTATGCTCCTGAATATGTTACTACATCTAGTACTTCAACTTCTGGTTGGAGAACTGTTGAAAATTCATCTACAACATTAAAAATGAACCAAAATGGTTCAAAAGTAAGCTTTAACTATAACACATTAAAAGAAATGGGTTATGAAATTGCACCTAAAGGTTCAACTGCAAACGTTACAAATATTGCTAGAAAAAATCCTTTTGGTGGTTCTTCTACAACAACTCAAACAGTTACAACTCCTGCAGTTGATGCTCAAGGTAGAAAAAATGTTACTGAATGGCAAATCCCTACTACAGCTGCTGAATTCAAACAATTATTAGAATCAGCTGGTTTAGTTGATGAATCAACAGGTTCAGGCAATACAGCTGCTCAAGTTTTAACATTAAACAAGTGGATGACTGTAAATGGTAATGTTGTTAAATCTGAAGATGAAAATGCTGGTACAGTTACAAATAACTTAAAATCTTTAGCTGCTGCTTTCACTACAGATGGTGTTGCTTCTGATGATCCAAATCAAAAATTAAACTTTGATGTAAATAAATTAGCTACATTATTAGGTACTAGCAATGCTGTAGAAGCTTCTTCTACTTCTACAACAAATTCAATTGGTTCAGCTGCAAAATCAATCGAAGCTGGTAACTACGATATGCCAACTAACATGAATGAATTAATGAACTTATTAACAGGTGTTGGTTTATTAGGTAAAGTTGGTTCAAGATCTTATGCTAATGCTGATAAATCATTATCAGATGTTAGAATTAAATCAAATGTTGCTTTCCAATTAGATGGTTATAACGAAGTTAATACTGAACAATACTATTCAATGGCTGATATTGCTAAAATGTTCGCTAAAAATTCTTCAGATGTTCAATCAAATGATTTCAACAAAACTGTTGAATTTGATTACAACAAATTAGCTTCAATTATTGGTGAATCTGCTAAAGTTGGTGCAGCTCAAACAACTACAACAACTTCTTCAAGAAACTACCAAGGTGTTACAGGTTACGGCGAAACTACAGCAACAGTTGAAGTTCCTGCTTCTAACCAAGATACAACTTCAACTCCAGCTCAAACAACAATTTCTTATGAAACAAATGACATTGTTGAAGAAGCTAAAAACAACTCTTCAAAATTAATCGAAGGTATCTTAGCTGGTAACATCGGTATCTACAAAGATGGTCAAGAAGTTTCTTTATCAGAAGTTGGTATCGAAACTGAAACAACTTCAAACCCAACAACTGAATCTTGGGGTTCAACTTCAACAGTTCAAACTTTAGATTATACAAAAAGAGATAACGCTAGAGCTGAAGCTAAAAATGAATATGATGGCGAAGTTGCAAGACTTACTGCTGAAGGTAAAAAATTAGATTTATTATTAAAATCTGCTAATACTGAATACCAAGCAGCATGTACAGAATACGAATCAGTTAAATCATTAATCTCTGATAATACTGAAAGATCATTCTCAATCTTCGGTTAATATTCTAAGATTATCTAAGTGTCTAATTAAAAAACAAAAATATTCTTCGTATACATGCTATATGAAGAATATTTTTTTACTGTTACTATTATTTTTACTGTCATCAAATGTCGGATTTTGTGATTATACTTTTTCTACAACAGAGTATATTCCTAATCCGACATATTACCAAAATTATCCACATATTTATAAACCAAGAGGAATGTATTCTCAAAGAGCGTTTAATAACCTAGAAAAAAAGATGTTGATGAATAATTTTGGCTACGAGACCCCAACAGAACGCTTAAATCGAATGGAAGAAAAGATGTTTGGTGCAATTCAACAAGGCGATAATTACTCTCGTTATAAAGCCTTACAGAGGGCAATGAGGGATAAAAATAATTCTCAATATTATTCACCTCATCATAATAGACTACGATATAGACTATCAAATGGTTTTCGAGGTATGCCGACAGGTTTTACTCCACCTGTCCAAACTCCACATTATTACATACCAGATAATTTGAATAGTAGTTGGCAAAGTGGTGTGCGTGTAAAAATTATAGATGATTAGGGGTAAAAAGTTCAAAATGCTATATGTTGAAGACTTGAACTTTGTAAAAAATACGTTACAATAATAGTACAGCAAGTGGCAATTAGTTAAAACTAGAATTTTACACCACTTTGCTTATTTTATTAAAGCAAAACTAGCGTAATGACTGCAATCTGTAACGCTAGTTTTTGTTTATTGAACAAAATCGCTATCATATAAAATATAATAATATACAAAAAAAAGAACTTACCGAAGTAAGTTCTTTTTTATCGTTTAAATTTTATTGGTTTCAATTATTGATTAAAATGTTGTAGCAACTGGTTTTTTTTGAGGTGTAGCACCTGGAATTTGTTGCCAATTAGCTGCCATAATTTTTTTGAATGATTTTAATGCTGTATCTTCTAATTCACCTAGTTCATCAGCTTCCATAATTAATTCTCTTAATGGTAATAATGAACGTTGATCTCTTAGAACACCTAAAGCTGCTGCTGCACCAGCTCTTACTAATTCATTTTCATTATGATCTTTCATAACTTCGATTAATGCTGGAACTGCTTTTGTATCATTTAATTTACCTAATGAAGTTACTGCGTAAATTCTTACGTTAACCCATTCATCGTGTAACATATTGATAACTTTGTCTACTGCTTTTTTGTTACCAATTTCGCCTAAAGCTCTTGTAGCATCGCAACGTACATTAACTTTTTCGTGATCTAACGATTTGATTAAAGCGTCTGTAGCAACATCACCGATTTCGATTAATGCGTCTGTTACTGTGATACAAACTTGTGGATTTTCATCATTTAATGCTTCAACTAGTGGTTCAACCACAATTTCACCGCC
Source organism: Cyanobacteria bacterium UBA791 (assembly GCA_002297005.1). Classification (GTDB taxonomy): domain Bacteria; phylum Cyanobacteriota; class Vampirovibrionia; order Gastranaerophilales; family Gastranaerophilaceae; genus UBA791. The sequence goes on from DBIX01000029.1 coordinate 3,374, forward strand.
TAAACGACCTAATGCTCTAGCTGCACGAACTCTTACATCTACGTTTCTGTCTTCACGTAATGATTCGATTAAGTGAACTGTTGCTTTTGAGTCCCCTAATTCGCCTAATGCTCTAGCTGCGTATAAACGTACTGAACCATTTTTATCATTTTTTAATACATCGATTAAAGGTTCTACTGCTTTAGAGTCGCCCATTTCACCTAAGATACGAGCTGCATTGTAACGAACCTTTTCAGAATTGCTTGTTTGTAAATCATTAATTAATTCTTCGAATGTTTTTTTAACTTGTTTTTTCTTGCTGTTTACACTAATTGTCATTTATTTTAACCCCTATTTACTACCAAATAAAATTTAATCGTTCTACCTTACCTCTATATAAAAAAATTTGCTCAAAAAAAATTGTCTTTTTTAATAAATTTGTTTACATTTTCGTAACATTTGTTAAATGTACACTTAAAAATGGCGTGGTTATTGGGTTATACGATAACACACATATTTTTAAAGGGTAAGTTCAACACTTGCTAATACATAATAGCATTTTTTTCACGTCTTGTCTTTACTACAAAGAGATTATTTTCTTATTTTTCTAGATTGTTTTTTTAAACATTCGCACATACGGATATATTTAATCGAAAAAATTCTTGTTTTGTTTCGCTTTGTTAAGCATGTTCTACAGGGATAGTAATTATAAATTCTGTGCCTTTATTTTCCTCACTTAGAACCCTAATTGTGCCGTTATGTTTAGCTATAATTTTTGAACTAATTGCAAGTCCCAAGCCTGTTCCAACTCCAACAGATTTTGTTGTAAATCCAGCATCAAAAATTTTGTTCAGGTTTTCTTTTTTAATGCCTTTACCGTTATCTTTGATTTTTACCACAAGATTATCGTTATCTATTTCGGTTGAAATTGTTATTGTGCCTTTTGTTTCAATTGCTTGGCAAGCATTCATTAATATATTCATAAATACTTGATTTAACATGTTTGGATAACATTTTATCATTGGAAGTTCTGAATATTCTTTAATGATTTCCGCTTTATTTTTTGTTTCGTGGTAAATAATTTCTAAAGTTAAATCCAATTCTTTGTTAATATCTGCATTTTGTAGTTGTTCTTCATCTAATCTTACGAATTTCTTCAAAGATACAACAAGGTTGCTAATTCTATCAATTGCAACTTTATCAATCCTTGTTGTTTCGGCAAAAAGTTCTGCAAGTTCCGTATCTTCTATTTGTTTAACAAGCTTTGTAATAATACCATTGTTAGATTTTATAGAGCCAAGAGGTGTGTTGATTTCGTGAGCGACACCGGCGATTAGTTGACCTAGTGATGCCATTTTTTCTGAATGTATCAATTGTAACTGCGTTTCTTGAAGTTCTTTTAAAGTGTTTTGAAGTTCGTTTTTTTGTTCATTAATTTGTCTAAACAAAGAGGCTTGAATTATTGCGTTACCAAGTTGAGCAGAAATACTTTCTAAAATATTTCTTTCTTCTGATAAATCTTTCTTTTGTCTGCTTAAAAGAACAATTACGCCCAAGTGTTTATCAATATGATAAATTGGTAAAATAATTCTCAAAACAGGAGCTTTAAAAGGTTCAGCCTCATTATATTCTTTCAAGCAATGAGAAAATATTGTTTCGTTATTAATAATTTTTTTATAAGTATTTTCGTCGTAACTTATAGTTTGACCAAGAATAGTTGCTCTTTTTTTTGCAGGATAAATTTCTGTAACTTTAAAACTATTTTCTTCATTAAATTCTGCGTAGTATGCTTTAAAAGCATTTAACATAGAAGATAATTCGCCAAGAGTTGAGTTTAATATTTTCGAAATATCTATTGATTCTCTGATAATGTTTGAAATTTTGTTAATCAAAATCATTTTCAAAGCTTGAGTTTGATTATCTTGGTTAGTTTTTAAAAGAGTATTATATTCTGTATTTATTTCTTTTAATTTTGTTGTTAATTTTGAGTTTTCGTTTTTGTATTTTTCAAGTTTTATTTCGCTCGTAATATCTTTAAATATTAAAATAGAATATTTTGATCTTTTGAAAGAGGAAATTCTAAAATATTTCATCTCAAGACTTTGATAGCTAACAATAGCAGTATAAGATTCTTTAGAAATTAAAGCTTGTGAAATTGGTGAATATGTCGAAATGTCGTCTGCAGAAATTGCACAAACATCGACATAGAAGTTTATTTTATGAGAAAATTTTTGTAATGTATTAAAATCGCTGAATACTTGTTCAAAAGCTTTATTTTTATAGATAACATTTTTATTGTTATCTATGACTAAGATTGGGTCATTAAAGCTATTAAAAATCTCAAATTTTTTCATGTATATTATTATACTACATGTATTATATATATACATGTAAAAATTCCGTTTAATACTTTAAAATTACATGTTCAATAGTTTGTAAATTATTAATAAAAAAAGTTTACGTTATGAAATATTTTGTTCTGTCATCAAAAATTTATGCTAAATTAATAATATAAAGAAATTAGAAATTCATTTTTAGATTTTATTAGGAGAATACATGCCGGAATATTTAACGAAAGAAGAGATTAAACAATGGAGAAGTTCATTGGAAAAAATCACTTTAGAGGAATTTGCAAAAAGATTAGGGAAAGAAATAGAAGAAGATAAACACACAAACGATTTAGTTGACATAGTTATGAAACATTCTTCAACTGTGACAACTTCAAGAATTGATTCAAGTTCTTCTATTGAAAGAATTTCATCACTTTCTCAAAAATCAATGTCTAGAGAAAGAGAAATTGCTCCAACTTCTTATGCTCCAAAAGCAGAAGTTAAACCAATTGTAAAAGCAGAAAAAGTAGCTGAAGTTGCAAAAGAAGCTGTTAAAAAAGCAACTGCAAAAGCACAAGCTTCTGCAAAGGTTCAATCTGTTGTTGATAATTCAGGTTATGAATTTAAAAAACCTTTAACAGAAAGAGAACAAATGGTATTTAACTATTTCTTAAATAATAAAGATACTGTTGTTTTCGCTAAGGATTTGGCTCAACTTTTACAAATTCCTAGAGATTATGTTTATAAATACATTAAAACACTAAGAGCAAAAATCGAGGGTGATAATTTAAGAAACGCTGAGAGCGGTGGATTTATATTATCAGATAAATAATTATGGTTGTAGAAAAATCGAACATTTTAAAAGTATTAAGTAAAGCAAAAACGTTGTATGTCGCAGATTATAATGACGCATACGGCGTTTCTGCAAATATGATTAAAAAACTTTTTCAGTTCGGTGATTATGGAAAACCTCTAAATTTAGGGCTTATTGTTTTAGAGGAATTTGAAGAAGATGGCTATATTGTAGTTGAGGGTATTCAAAAGCTTGTTACTCTTTGCTTGATTATGTTTGCCTTGTGTGAATGTTATAAACAAACAAATTCAGCAAATGAAGAGGCTATTTCTAAAATTTATGAAAGATATTTGCTTGGCAAATATGGTGTTAAATTAAACCTAAACAACGAAAATAAAAATATTTATGAAAAAATTATTTATAAAGAACGTTTAACTCAAGAGGAAAAAGAAAATCCTTTATTTATTGTTCTTCACCAATTTTGGGAAGAGATTAAAGACAAGGGTATTTCTGCAAACGAACTTTATAGAGCTTTAAAATCTATTGAGTGTTATGTTATGAAAATTAAGCACGGTGAAGGTTTAGAGTTTTATTATTCATTGAATAAAAATAGCAGATGGTTAAACACTCCAAAACTTATTCGTTCTTATTTACACAAAAATGAACCATCATTAGTTTATATTTGGGACGAAATGGTTGAAACATATTTAGATTCTGGTATCTACAATATGTTTACTCCTTTTTTGAGAGATTTTTTGAGTATTCAAAATACAAAGCTTCCTGTCCATGAAACAGAAATCTTTCCAATATTTATTGCGTACTATGAAGATTTAGCAAAACACAGAGCTCCAGAACAAATTCTTACTAATTTAAGAGAATTTTCTGAAAGATATTTGAGAATGATTAAAGTTGATTTTGAATATTTTGATATTAAAAAGAACTTTACTCGTATTAATGAAATAGGTGGTCAAGTAGCTTATCCATATCTACTTGAAGTTTTAACTGATTATGATAATGAAGTAATCAGTACTGATGCATTAAACATAATTCTTAAAACAGTTTTTGATTACTTAAATAAGGGTAACGAATTTGATTTCACAATTTTAAGCGAATTGATTAATCAACGTTTAGTAATCAGAAACTTGTAATAATTATCGACTTGGGATAATTGTTAAAAAAAGATTTTGACATATAATAAATAATGATATTTAGATAAGGAAAAACATAATGAATAAAAGCCAATCTACAGGAATGTATGTAATACTTGGGATAATGATTTTAGCGTTTGTTTCAATGCTATTTTCAGGTCCTACAACAAGCACACAAGATATTTCATATACAGCTTTCGTACAAAAAGTTGAAAATAATGAAATTAAAAGTGTTGAAATTGATAAAGATTTCTTAATTGCGTTACCTGTAAAACAACCAGAACAAACAGAATCACAAAAGAAAGCTCCAAAACCAATTTATGGAGAATTGAAGAAAGCAACTTTGCAATATAAAGTTCTAATTCCTCAAGGTTCTGATATATTGAAAAAGCTTGAAGAATACAACGTTTCAATTGAGGTTAAAAAGCCAAGCGAGTCTTCTCAAATACTTAGTGTTTTAGGTTCGTTGATATTGCCATTGTTATTTATCATCTTCTTGATAATTATGGCAAAAGGACTTTCTGCTGGTGGCTCTCAAGCAATGTCTTTTGGTAAAAGTAAGGCTAAATTATTATTAGATAGCAAGGTTAAAATTACTTTTAACGATGTTGCTGGTATTGACGAAGAAAAGAAAGAACTTGAAGAAATCGTTGATTTCTTGAAGAATGGTGAAAAATATTTAAAATTAGGTGCAAAAATTCCTAAAGGTGTATTATTAATTGGTTCTCCAGGTACAGGTAAGACTTTAATGGCAAAAGCTGTTGCCGGTGAAGCCGGCGTTCCATTTTTCTCAATTTCAGGTTCTGACTTTGTTGAAATGTTCGTTGGTGTTGGTGCAAGCCGTGTAAGAGATTTATTCGAACAAGCTAAAAAACATCAACCTTGTATTATATTTATTGATGAAATTGATGCGGTTGGTCGTCAACGTGGTGCTGGCCTAGGTGGCGGGCATGATGAAAGAGAACAAACTCTTAACCAATTACTTGTAGAAATGGATGGTTTTGATGAAACAACTAACATCATTGTTATTGCAGCTACAAACAGACCTGACATTTTAGATAACGCATTATTGAGACCAGGAAGATTTGATAGACAAATTGTTATTAATAGACCTGATATTTTAGGTAGAGAACAAATTTTACAAGTTCACGCTAAAAATAAACCTTTAGCAAGTGAAGTTGATTTAAAAGTTTTGGCAAAACGTACTCCAGGGTTTACTGGTGCAGATTTACAAAATCTTTTGAATGAGGCTGCATTACTTGCTGCAAGACACGATAAAGAAAAAATTGACATGGACGATTTAGAAGAGGCAATTGATAAAGTTATTGCAGGTCCAGAAAAGAAAAGCAGAATTATTTCTGATGACGAAAAAGAAAATACTGCTTATCACGAAGTCGGTCACGCTTTATTAGCAAAATTATTAAACAACTGTGACCCTCTTCACAAGGTTTCTATTATTCCAAGAGGTATGGCTCTAGGTGTTACTTTGACTTTACCTGAAAAAGACCATTTAACAATGAAAAAAGTTCAGTTGTTAGATAGAATCACAATGACTCTAGGTGGTCGTGTAGCAGAAGAAATTATTTATGGTAAAGACTTCATTACAACAGGGGCTTCAAACGATTTAGAAAAAGTAACTTCTTTAGCAAGAAATATGGTTACAAAATATGGTATGAGTGAAAAACTTGGAAATCTTGCTTACGGTAAGAGCGATGAAAGAGTTTTCATGGGACGTGATTTTGGACATACAAGAGATTACTCAGAAGAAGTTGCAGCAGAAATTGATGAAGAAGTTCAAAGAATAGTCAAAGAACAATACGACATTGCTCACATGTTGTTAACTCAAAATCAAGATATGCTAGAACAAATTGCAAAAGCTTTACTTGATAGAGAAACTCTTGATGAAAAAGAATTTGAAGAATTAATGGAGAAAATTAAAAACGAACGTAACTTGTATATGTAAGTTATATTGACGTTTTAGCGGTTTTTATGGCATAGGTGAATTAGTAAATTTACTTATGCCATAATTTTTTGTTTGTGCTAAACTTCAAGATGTAATAGATTAATAGGAGAAATGTTATGTGGGAAAAAGATGTAAATATTAATCAAGTTTCAGAAATTAGAACAAGAACAACAGTTTTCTTTGGTATTGGTGCAATTGAAAAAATTGACTTTATTGCTAAAGATTTAAAATCAAAAGGTATTGATAAATTAATTGTTATGTCAGGTAGAAATGCGTACAAATCAACAGGTGCTTGGGATGTTGTAGAAAAAGCATTAAAAGACAATGGTATTGGTTACGTAAATTATGACAAAGTAACTCCAAATCCAACAACACACGCAGTTGACGAAGCAACAGCTATGGCAAAAGAATTTGGTGCAAAAGCAGTTATTTCTATCGGTGGTGGTTCTCCAACTGATGCTGGTAAATCAGTTGCTATTCTTTTAGAATACCCTGATAAAAAAGCTTCAGATATTTATGAATTTACATTCACACCTGAAAAAGCTGCTCCAGTTGTAGCTATTAACTTAACTCACGGTACTGGTTCAGAAACAAACAGATTTGCAGTTGTAACTATTCCTGAAAAAGAATACAAACCAGCAATTGCTTATGATTGTATTTATCCAATGTATGCAATTGATGATCCAAAATTGATGGTAAAATTATCTCCAAAACAAACAAAATATGTATCAATCGATGCGGTTAACCACGTTGTAGAAGCAGCAACATCAAAAGTTGCATCACCTTATACAACAACATTAGCAAGAGAAGTAATTTCATTGGTTGCTAAATATTTACCAATCGCAAACGAAAACCCTGATGATTTAGAAGCAAGATATTTCTTAGCTTATGCAGCATTAATGGGTGGTGTTTGCTTTGATAATGGTTTATTGCACTACACACACGCTTTAGAACACCCTCTAAGTGCTGTTAAACCTGATTTATCACACGGTTTAGGTTTAGCTATGTTATTACCATCAGTTATTAAATGTATTTATCCTGAAAAAGCAAATACATTGGCATATATTTTAGAACCAATCGCAAAAGGTTTGAAAGCTGATGCATCAGATGCGGATAAAGCTGGTAAAGAAGTTTACGAATGGTTGAAATCAGTTGGTGTTCCAAACAAATTGAAAGATGAAGGTTTTACAGAGGCTGATATTGAAAAATTAGTTAATCTTTCTCAAACAACTCCATCATTAGATGGCTTGTTATCAATTGCACCAAATGATGCAACTCCAGCAAGAATTAAAGAAATTTATGAAACTTCTTTATAATTTTTGAGAAGAAAATCTTTAAAACGAGGGCGAAAGCATAGCTTTCGCCCTCGTTTTTTATTGTTGTAATATTTTTTAATAAAATTGAAAATTTTAGCAAATTTTATTTTTAGAAGTTTTAATTTGCATGTGGAAGAAGTAATTAGAAAATTATAGTGTGAAAGAATTATGTCAATTAGTTCAATTTTACCCAAAATAACAACAGAAACATATAAACCAAAAACATATAAAGAAGTAACAAAACCTTTTGAAAAAGAGGCTCATAGTTGGGCAGACCTAAAAAAAGAACAAGTAAAAATTGAAGTTGACGAAGCTATTCATTTTATGCAAGCAGTTCGTAAAGTTATAAAAGATTACAATGTTGCAAGAAAAACTGGTATTGCACCAACAATGAAAGAAACTTGTGATAATACAAAAAACTATCTTGCTGATAAATGGGATTATTTCGTAAATAACAAATATATAAATGATTCAAAAGAAGATGACTGTTTTTATAACAAAAAATTAAGTAAAGATGCTGCATTATTAAGTAATGATGTATACAAGAATAAAGCAAGCGAAATCAATGGCTGGAAACCAATTGATAGAATTGATGATGAAAAAACTGGTTTAAGAGCTGTTGCTTATAAGAAAAATGAAGATGTATTTGTAGCATATTGTGGCACAAATGATTACAAGGATTTTATAAGTGATATGCAAATGGCGAAAGGCGAAGTGCCTGAACAGCTAGCTGTGGGTTATAAATTCTTTAAGGATACTGCAAAAAATAATCCAAACGCTCACATGATGGTTACTGGTCACTCTTTGGGTGGTTCTTTAGCAGAACTAGTTGCTTGTAAAAATAAGGATGTAACAGCTATTACATTTAATTCTTTTGGTGTTGATAGCATTATAAAAGATAAACATCCAGCAAGATTTAGAGATAACAAAAATATTTATAATTATATAATTGAGGGAGATCCTGTTTCAAACTCATCAAAACACGTTGGAGTTACAACTAGATTACCAAAAACTGCAATTAATAATCACTCTATTGCAAATTACCTTGATATGTGGGCATAGCACGAGTGAGCAGAGGCTGGAGAGCTTTTGCGGTAGTGATGAAATCACGATAGCAAAACTCGGAATTGCAGTTTAACGCGAACGAGTAAGACAGCACGAGTGAGCAGATTTCAGTAAAAATGTCATTCTGAACTTGTTTGACTGCTTTTTCCGAAATCTTTGATTTCGTGAAAAATGTCTGGTTTTCCACAGAATCTTGCCAACTGTTTATTTGAAATTTAATGATTTAAATATTTTTTATTTACACCCACAACACTTACTATTGTCAAAATTATCTTTATTTTTCATGCAATTTGTACATTTGTCTTGCATTTTGCCCTCTTTTACAAAGTAATGAAAACTTTTTACCCATTTAGGTTCTTTGCAAGAACAATTTTGCATAAAAGTTAAATATTCAACAAATCTTTCTAATACATCTTCCGTCATAGAAAATTCAATGTTTTCAGCAGATTGTTCTACTGATGATTTTTCCATCATTAGACATTTTGACAAAAAATTACAAATTATTTCGTGACGCTTTGTTTTTAGGGAAACCGCATTTTTACCTTTTTCTGTCATAGTAATAATTCCATAAGGAACATAATTTATATAGCCTTTTTTTGCTAATGTTTTTATGGCTTCTGAAGTTGATGCCATACCAATATTCAATTCTTTTGCAATATCTTTTACTCGACCAGCAGAATTTTTTCGAACAATTCTATCAACTGCAAGAAGATATTTTTCTAAACTTTGTGTTAAATCTTTCATTTTATTATTACTCCGAATATTTTATGTTATACCATAAAATATGATTAAAAGTGTATTTTTAGAAAATTTATGTTAACAAAAATTTAGATTACATATTGACAAGATTTAGTATTCATTATATGTTATGGTATACCATAAAAATTATGGCATAGAATAAGAAAAGGATAAAAACATGAAAATTTTAGTCGGAATGTCTGGTGGCGTTGATTCTTCAGTAACAGCGTTGATGCTAAAAAAACAAGGATATGAAGTTATTGGTGCTACAATGGCTATCTGGGGTAAGGATGGCGTTTATAAAGAAATTCAAGAAAAAGCTAAAACCTTAGGTAAACATTCTCACGGTGCATGTTTTGGCCCTAGTGAACATGAAGATATTGAATCAGCAAGAAAATTTGCCAAAGAAATAGGAATTGAGTTTCATGTTTTCGATTGTGCAAAACAATATGAAGAAATTGTTTTAAAGAATTTTAAAGAAGAATATTTGTCAGGAAGAACTCCAAATCCTTGTGTTTGGTGCAATTCCTTGATTAAATTCGATTTGTTACCTCATCTTGCAAAAGTGAATGGAGTTGAATTTGATAAATTCGCAACAGGTCATTATGCAAGGGTTGAAAAAGGCGAAAATAGATATTTATTAAAAAAAGGTCTTGATGAAAAGAAAGACCAGTCGTACTTTTTGTATAGATTAAAACAAGAACAATTAGCAAATATTATGTTGCCTTTGGGAAGCTTTACAAAAGAAGAGATCAGAGATTTTGCAAGAAATGAAAATTTGAATATTGCAGAAAAACCTGATAGCCAAGATTTCTATGAGGGTGATTATAACGAACTTTTAGGTGTTTCAGATAAGGTTGGAAATATTGTTGATAAATCAGGAAAAGTTTTAGGTCAACACAATGGTATTTGGAATTATACAGTCGGACAAAGAAAAGGTTTGGGTGTAAGTTCAACTGAAGCACTTTATGTTGTAGAGCTTCGAAAAGATACAAACGAAGTCGTTGTAGGTTTTAAAGATAGCACTATGCAAAATGTTTTAGTTGCAAATAAATTAAATTTAATTAGTGTTGCAAAAATTGAAAAACCTTTTGAGTGCGATGCCAAAATTCGTTCATCTCAAAAAGCTCAAAAAGTTTTAGTCACACCAATAAGTGATGATGAAATAAAAGTAGAATTTGAAAATATGCAAAGTTCAATTACAAATGGTCAGTCAATAGTTTTATATGATAACGATATTGTAATTGGCGGTGGAATTATAGAAAAGACAGGAGGTTAATTATGTCTAAATACGAAAACATTACAGAAGCAATTGGAAACACACCTATTGTAAGAATAAACAAATTGGCTCCTGACAACTGTAAACTGTACGCAAAAGTAGAATATTTTAATCCAGCTGGTTCTGTAAAAGATAGAATTGCTTTAGCTATGATTGAAGATGCAGAAGAAAAAGGTTTAATCAAAGCTGGTGAAACAACTCTAATTGAACCAACAAGTGGTAATACTGGTATTGGTTTAGCCTTGATTGCAGCTGTTAAAGGATATAAGTTAATTTTAACAATGCCTGAAACTATGAGTAAAGAACGTCGTATGCTATTAAGAGGTTACGGTGCAAAATTAGTTTTAACAGACGGTGCTCAAGGTATGAAAGGTGCGATTGCAAAAGCAAATGAATTGCACGAAGAAATTGAAAATTCAATTATCTTACAACAATTTAAAAATATGGCAAACCCTAAAGTACATTACAACACAACAGCAAATGAAATTTGGAAAGATACAAATGGTGAAGTAGATATTGTTGTAGCTGGTGTAGGAACTGGCGGAACAATTTCTGGTATTGCAAAAAGATTAAAAGAATTAAAACCATCAGTTAAAGCTATTGCAGTAGAACCTGCTTCAAGCCCAGTTTTATCAGGCGGTAAATCTGGAAGTCACAAAATCCAAGGTATTGGTGCTGGTTTTGTACCTGATACCTTTGATAGAAGTGTTATTGATGAAATCGTTCAAGTAGAAAATGATGATGCAATTCAAACTGCAAGATTTGCAGCACATATTGAGGGTCTACTTGTTGGTATTTCTTCGGGTGCAAGCCTTTGGACAGCAATAGAAGTTGCTAAAAGACCTGAAAACAAAGACAAAACTATCGTTGCAATTCTTCCTGATACAGGCGAAAGATATCTTTCAAGCGTATTGTTTGAAGACGTTGAAGAATTAAGCGACAAGGATTTAACAGATTTTAAGGATTGCCAACACTCTACCTGTTGTAAAACAGTAACAGGTTCTTGTGGCGGATGCAAAAACTAATCTCTTCTGATACTTAAACGGCGAATTTTCATAAAATGAAAATTCGCCACTTTTATATTTAAAAATTTTTTATTGACTATTTTTCATAAAAATAATATATTACTTTTTGGAAAAAGATTTTAGGGTTGGGGACAAAATATGAACATAAATAAAAATTATGAAAATCTAGAAGATAGCTATTTGTTTTCTACAATAGCAAAGAAGGTTTCAGAATACGCAAAAGCAAATCCTGATAAAGAGATAATCAGATTAGGAATAGGTGATGTTACTTTACCATTATGTCCAGCTGTTATTACTGCTATGCACAATGCAGTTGATGAGATGAGTAAAAAAGAAACTTTTAAAGGTTACGGACCAGAACAAGGCTATGATTTTTTGAAAGAGGCTATTAAAAACTATTATTCAAAAAGAAATGTTGAACTAGATTTGAACGAAATTTTTATTTCAGACGGTGCAAAGAGTGATTTGGGTAATATCTTAGATTTGTTTGATAAAAACAATACTGTACTTGTTCCAGACCCAGTTTATCCAGTATATGTTGATACAAACGTTATGGCAGGAAGAAGAATCGTTTATATCGATGCTAATGAAGACAATGACTTTTTACCAATGCCTGATTTTTCTGTAAAAGCAGATATTATTTACATGTGTTCTCCAAACAACCCTACTGGTGCTGTTTATAACAGAGAACAACTTACAAAATGGGTCGAATATGCTAAACAAAATAACGCAATAATTTTATTTGACTCAGCATACGAAAGCTTTGTTTCAAATGAAACATTACCTAGAAGTATTTTTGAAATTGAGGGAGCAAAGGATTGTGCTATAGAATTTTGTTCTTTCTCAAAGACAGCAGGCTTTACAGGAACTAGATGTGGTTATACAGTTGTTCCAAATACGCTTGTATATGGCGAAAAACATTTGAATAAAATGTGGCTAAGACGTCAAACAACTAAGTTTAATGGTGTTCCATATATTGTTCAAAAAGGTGCAGAGGCAGTCTTTTCAGAGAATGGTCATAAACAAATTATGGAGAATATAAATTTCTATAAACAAAATGCAAACATTATCTCTGATACGCTTGAAGAATTAAGTATCAAATATGTTGGTGGTAAAAATTCACCATATATTTGGCTAAAATGTCCAAATAATATGAAATCTTGGGATTTCTTTGATATGTTATTAACAAAAATAGCTGTTGTAGGCACTCCTGGGGTTGGTTTTGGCAGAAATGGTGAGGGTTACTTTAGATTAACCTCTTTTAACACTCCTGAAAAAACGAGAGAAGCTATGGAAAGATTGAAAAATCTTCTTAAATAATAAAATGTCCAGTAAATGAATATGTAGCAGAACCACTCATATAAACATCGTGTTCTGTATTATTTGCGTTGCCATCCCATTCGATTTTTAAAATTCCACCAGGAAGATGGCAATTAACAACGTTATCAAGGTATCCATTCAAGATACCAGCAACTGTTGTTGCACAAGCACCTGTTCCACAAGCAAGTGTGATACCGCAACCACGTTCCCATACGTTAATTTTTATGGAATTCTTTGATAGAATTGTGACAAATTCTACATTTGTTTTTTCTGGGAAAAGTCCGTCTGTTTCAATTCTTGAACCGTATTCTTTGGCTAAAGTTTTAGAATGTTCTTCCACAAAAATAACACAATGAGGATTTCCCATACTTACAACATTTAGTTTGAATTCCTTATCATCAATTTTGTAAGGAATATTTAGGTTTGTTTTTGCAAGACATGGTACTTTTTCTGTTTCTAATATAGGTTTACCCATATTTACTCTAATTTCGTTTTCAGAAATGATTTTTGGAACAATAATTCCAGCTTTTGTTGAAACCGTAAATTCTTTTTTATCTACGTATTCCTTGTCGTAAACGTAGCGTGCAAAACATCTTATTCCATTACCACACATTTGAGCAATAGAACCGTCTGAATTGTAAAAAATCCAACCAATGTCTGCATCTTTTACATTTGGATTAACAATAATTAAACCATCTGCACCAATACCAAAATTTCTATCACATAGCCTTTTGGCTAGGTAGTCAGGTTTCATATCTGTTCTTTCGTATTCTTCGTAATCTAAGATTATAAAATCATTTCCTAAGCCTTGCATTTTAGTAAATTTTATAGACATCGTTAATCCTTTTCATTCTTGACCTTATTTATAATACGATATTTTTTTATTTCTGCATATTAAAATTTTGTTTCTTATTAAAAAATGTAAAAATGAAAAAATTTTACCAATAAAATGAAATTTTGAAAGAAAATTGTTCGATTTTTAAAAATTTTATATTGTTTTTTGAAAATTTTGAACAAAAATTTTCAAAATTTTTAAAATTTCCATTATTTTATCAACTTTTAGAAAACTTAATATCGTTAAACCTTTGACTGATAAGCGTTTAAGTATAAAAATCAAAGTATGTGTAGAATAGGTGCTATAAAATCAAAAAATTATTTACATCCCTCATTGGCGTTAAAATTAATGCGTTCACAACAAGAGGGACACGATAACTCAGGTTTTGCTTTCGTTATGCAGGATTTGGGTGGTATATTTGAAAACTATAAAGAACTTCCAATACTTTCAATGGCTTGTACAGATGAAGGTATGAAATACGCTGAAGATTTGCTTCATACAATGGGGTTTACTCGTGTATTTCAATATAATATGGAAGTTTATCCTCAAGATGGTTTGGTCATTCAAACAATGCCTAACTATGTTTTTGAGGTTTTCCAATATCCAAAAAGTTACAAAAACGCTTCAAGAGAAGAAAAAGAAGATTTATTACTTAACGCAAGATTACAACTTCGTGCATACTTAGATAAAAACGAAGAGGGTTTTGTTTATTCGTTCTGGGAAGACGTTATTTCTTTAAAAGAAATTGGTAATCCTAACGATATTGGTAAATACTTTAATCTTTGGAGTGAAAAAGTTAATTTAAGAGCAAAAATTATCACAGCTCAATGCAGACAAAATACAAACTATGATATTGTCCGTTATGCAGCTCACCCATTCTTTTTACAAGGTTATACAACACTTACAAACGGTGAAAATACTTTCTATGAAAAGAATAAACTTGCTCAAGAAAAATTGTACAAAGGTTATATAGGTTTTGAAAGTGATTCTCAATGTTTCTTATACACATTGCATTACGTTCACAAAATCTTAAAATGGCCTTTAAAATATTATAAACATGTTCTTACTCCATTACCTTTTGATGAAATGGAAAAAAGACCTGATAGATTAGTTTTAGAAAGAATTAAATCTTCTTTAGCTAATTTAGAAATTAATGGTCCAAATACAACAATTGGTGTTTTACCAGATGGAACTATGTTGAATGTTATGGATTCTAAAAAATTAAGACCAACTGTTGTATGTAAGGATAATGACATTGTTGTAGTTACTTCTGAAGTTTGTGGTGCAAATGAAATTTTACCTGACAGGGATACGACAAAAGATATTTATACAAATGAAAGAGAAATTGTTGTTATAGACAATGATTTGAACATAGAAAGAATAGCTCAATGAACATAAATAATATTTCAAAAGACGATTTACCATGGATTGTAGAGTATGACAGCGAAAAATGTATGCTTTGTGGCAAATGCGTTGCTGTATGTTCTTTTGGTGCGATAAAACCTGATGTTCAAAAACGTAAAAAAGTTAAGGCAATTTCTAACGAAGAGGGTTTTCAAATTGATGAAGACCAAAAAGCAATTCCTGTTATTAAACAAGTAATTGATGAAAAACATTATTGCAGAGGTTGTGGCGTTTGTACAAAAGTTTGTCCAAATGGTGCAATAAAAGTTGTTAAAAATAATACAGAAATCTTTGGTACAAGATACCGTGCAAAAACAGCTCAATCAGTTAAAAGAGGGGGTAGAAACAATCTTCATACAGAGGGCAGAACTTTAGACAAAATTAAAGTCGGTAGAATTTCTCAAATGACTGACCCATCTTTAGATGCTCTACGTCATACATTTGATTTAAGAACTAATTTAGGTAGAATTGTTAGCCCAAAAGATTTACATTTTGAAATTAACGAAAATGGTAATTTAGAAGAAAAAACTTCTCAACATTTACCAGCTAACAATTCAATTTATCCAATCATAATAAGCGATATGTCAATCGGTGCTCTTTCTCCAAGAATGTGGGAAGCTATTGCGATTGCAGTTGCTTATTTGAATGAAGTAAAAAATATTCCAATCAGAATGGCAACTGGTGAGGGTGGTATTCCTGACAAACTTTTGCGTTCTAAATATTTAAAATATATGATTTTACAAATTGCATCAGGTCATTTTGGTTGGAACAGAATTATTAACTCTATGCCTTATATGCAAGAAGATCCAGCAGGTATTATTATTAAAATTGGTCAAGGGGCTAAACCTGGTGACGGCGGTCTTTTGATGGCAGAAAAGAATGTTAAACTTGTTCAAGAAATTAGAGGTGTTCCAAAAGCAGACTTATTAAGTCCACCAAATCATCAAGGCTTATATTCAATTGAAGAAAGCGTTCAAAAGATGTTCTTGTCTATGAACTGTGCTTTCAAATTCAAAGTGCCGGTTGCAATTAAAGTTGCTGCCTCATCAACAAGCGTAAGTGTTTATAACAACTTATTACGTGACCCTTACAATATTGTTGGTGGATTCTTTATTGATGGTATTGCAGGCGGTACTGGTGCAGCTCATGAAATTTCTTTAAACCATACAGGTCATCCGATTGTATCAAAACTTAGAGATTGTTATCTTGCGGCAGTCCATCAGGGTAAACAAGGTCAAATTCCTATCTTTGCTGGTGGTGGTATTGGTATGAATGGTAATCTTGCAGCGGATACATTTAAAATGTTATGTTTGGGTGCAAGTGGCGTATTTATTGGTAAATTGATACTTCAAATCGCCGGTTGTGTTGGTAATGATTACGGCAAATGTAATGCTTGTAATACTGGTAGATGTCCTATGGGTATTACTACTCAAAATCCAAAACTTACTCAAAGACTAGATGTTGATGTTGTTGCTCAAAATATTGTAAATTACATTTGTGCAACAGATATTGAGCTTAAAAAACTTTTAGCGCCAGTTGGCAATTCAACTTTACCAGTTGGTAGAAGTGACGCACTTGTTTGCGTTGATAAAAACGTAGCAGACAGACTTCAAATACAATATGTATGTTAGTGGAAAATTAATATGAAAAAGATTATAGAAACAGTAAAAAACGAAAATGATAGAATGTCGACTCAAGCCTTAATGCAAGAGATTTGGGACGGTATTGAAGAGGGCTGTAACGACTTTGAAATTAATGCTTGCGGTCAACATGATATTGGCGGTTCTGTTTGGTCAAAAAATGGTGAGGATTTAAATTTTTACGTAACTAATCCTGGACAAAGAGTTGGTTCAATGGGTGCAAAAGGTACAAATATTTATGTACACGGTTGTGCACCAGCAGATACAGGTTGGCTTAATTCAGGTGCAAAAATTGTTGTAAATGGTGATAGTGGTGATACTACAGCCCATTGTGCAGCAAGTGGTAAAATCTATATTGCAGGTAATGTTGGAACTCGTTCTGGTGCGTTGATGAAGAAAGACCCTAAATTCCAAGCTCCTGAGCTATGGGTTTTAAAATCAACTGGTTCTTTCTCTTTTGAATTTATGGGTGGTGGTATCGCAGTTGTTTGTGGTGTTGGTTGCGAAAATTCTCCATCTGTTCTAGGTGATAGAGCTTGCGTCGGAATGGTTGGCGGTGTCGTTTTCTTTAGAGGTTCTATTAAAGATATTTCTGACGATGTTTTTGTTCTTGATTTAGACGAAAAAGACATAGAATTTTTATCTTCAGGTTTGAAAGATTTTCTTTCTGAAATTGATAAAGTTAAGTATTATAAGCAACTTACAGATTTTTCTCAATGGTATAAAATTGTTGCAAAAACTTATGAAGAAAGACAAAAACAAAATAATATTTCTCTAAAATCTTTTAGAACAAATATTTGGATGGACGAAATTGGCGGTTCTATCTTCTCTGATTTAATTTCAGATGACTTTGTCGCTTGTGATTTGGTTCAAACAGGTGAGTCAAGATTAAGAGTTCCAAAATGGAAAAACTACGCTTATTCTGCACCATGCGAATATAATTGTCCAATTAAAATTCCTACTCAAAAAAGATTTTCACTTTTAAGAGCTGGAAAAATTAAAGAAGCTTTGAACTTGGTATTGGATTATAGTCCATTCCCAGCGAGTGTTTGCGGACAAGTTTGTCCAAACTTATGTTTGAATAATTGTTCAAGAGTAAAAGTTGACGAACCAATGGATGTAAAAATGCTTGGTTCTTTGTCAAAAGATATTAAAATGCCAAAGGTTGAAATTACTCACAAGGAAAAAATCGCAATTATTGGTGCTGGTGTGGGCGGTATTTCAACTGCTTGGCAACTTGCATTGAATGGTTATGAAGTAGAAATGTTTGAACAAGACGAAAAAATCGGCGGTAAACTTTCTCAAGTTATTCCAGAAGAACGTTTGAGTCGTGAAATTCTTGATACAGAATTAGAAAGAGTAAAAAATCTTGGCATAAAAATTCATACTTCTACAAAAGTTACTAAAGAATTATTTAATGATATAGAAAAAGAATTTAATGCAGTAGTTCTAGCTATCGGTGCTCATGGTGCGGTTGTAATCCCATTTGAGGGATATGAACACTTGATTAAAGGTTTGAATTTCTTAAAAGAAACTAAAAAAGGTAAGAAATATAACCTTGGTGAAAAAGTTGTAGTAATTGGTGCTGGTAATGCTGCGATGGACGTTATTACAGAGGCTTATAAACAAGGTGCAAAAGAAGTTACTGCAATCGATATTAAAGAACCATCTGCTTTTGATAAAGAAATAGAATATGCAAAGGGTTTGGGTGCAAAAATTATGTGGCCTTGCTCTACTCAACGTATTACAAAAGAGGGTGTATATCTAAAAGACGGTAGATTTTTGCCAGCAGATAGTGTGATTATTTCTGTTGGTGATAGACCAGTTTATGATTTCTTAAATAAAAAATATTTGGATGAAAAATCAAAAATTAAAATCAATGAATTTATGCAAACAGATGAAAATTCAAAAGTCTTTGCAATAGGTGATGCATTGAAGCCAGGTTTGTTTACAAATGCTATTGCCGACGGTAAACATTGTGCCGAAAATATTATGAAATATTTACAAGGCGAAGAATTAACACCTGTTAAGGATAAAAAATTGATTCCGCAAAACAGAATTAAATCAGAATACTACGAATGTTATCACCAAAAATGTGATAATGAAGAAAATAGATGTATGAGTTGTGGATATTGCCGTGACTGTGGCTTGTGTATGCAAAGTTGTCCACAAAATGCCATTACAAGAAATGAAGTTAATGGCAAATATGAATACGTTTCTGATGAAAACAAATGCATTGGCTGTGGTATTTGTGCCGGTCTTTGCCCTTGCGGTATTTGGGAATTAGAAGATAATATTTAACCTTGCATTAAATCTTCATAATTAATATGATGCTTTCTTGCATAGTCAATAAAACGAGCTTCTTCGTCTGTTACTCGTTTTGTAAATTTCAAAACTTTTCCTGTGATTAGTTTTCGTCCAGAGCCTTCTCTTTTTCCACCTCTGAAACTTTTTACTTCATTCAAAACTTCATTTTTTAGTTCTTTAACTTCTTCAGAAGTTAACAACTCTTTCATTAAATCATCATTTGTTACTCGTTTCATTAGTTTATAACTCCTTTTCGTTAAATAAATATCGTTCAATTCTTGAATGTGCTTCTTTAATATATCTTTCTGGGGCTTTTTGAGATTTCTTTAAAGTTATTAATCCAATAATTACAACTTTGTTATTTTGATACATGAAGTATATTCGAACTTTATCGCTTTTTATTTCAAATAATCCATTTTTATCTAAGGGTCTGCTATTAACTCCGTCTTTCCCAAGAATTTCAAATAACATTACAGATTTAAAAACTCTTTTTTGATTTTGTTTATCTAATCCTTTTAAGTCATTTATAGCCTCTTGAGTATATTCGGCTGTGAAAATTTTATTTTCCATATATTAATATTATAACATACGTTTTTGATTTTGCAACTTTTTCAAAAGTGCAAAAAAAAGAGGGGTTAAGATTTAACCCCCATTAACTTACGATTTACTTATTATTAAAATATATCGAAGGAAACCACTTTATCTTCTTACTAATGCATTGGAAGATATGTTTCGATTTCCAACGGAGAGACATAAGTTCTGAACATATCACATTCTTTTCTTTTTGTTTCTAAAAATTCGTGTAAAATATGTTCACCTAAAGCTTCTTTGACTGTTGGATTTTTTTCTAACAAGTCAAGAGCTTCGTCTAAGCTTGCTGGTAAAGAATCGATTTTTGCTCTTTTTAATTCTTTAGAAGTCATTTCGTAAATATTTTCTTCAACTTGTAATGGTGGTTCAATTTTGTTTTCTACACCATCAATGATAGCTTCAAAAATTACTGATAAAGCTAAGTATGGGTTACAAGATGGATCTGGAGAACGAAGTTCTACACGAGTAGCTTCGCCACGTTTAGCTGGAACTCTGATTAGTGCCGAACGGTTTGCTAAACTCCAAGCCAAGTATACAGGTGCTTCATAACCAACAACAAGTCTTTTATAACTATTGATGATTGGGTTTGTTACTGCAGTAAATGATTTTACGTGTTTTAACAAGCCGCCAATACTGTATAAAGCTTCTCTTGAAAGTTCATACATTCTATCAGGTGCATAAAATACGTTTTTACCATTTTTGAATAATGATAGGTTACAATGCATACCTGAACCATTGATACCAAAAATAGGTTTTGGCATAAATGTTGCATAAGCTCCACTTTCTTCGGCAATAGCTTTTACAACATATTTGAATGTCATAATATTATCGGCAGTTGTTAGTGCATCTGCATATTTGAAATCAACTTCGTGTTGACCTTTTGCAACTTCGTGGTGGCTGGCTTCAACTTCAAAGCCCATATTCTTAAGTGTTTTTACAATTCTACGTCTTAAGTTTTCACCCTTATCACTTGGTGCTGCATCATAATATCCAGCTTTATCACTTGTTTCAAGTGTTACGTTACCTTCTTCATCTTTTTCAAAAATGAAAAATTCAGCTTCAGGTCCAACATTTAATGTGTAACCAAGTTTTTCAGCTTTTGCAATAATACGTTTTAAATTGCAACGAGGACAGCCTTCAAATGGCGTTCCATCAGCATTGTGAATATCGCAAATAAATCTTGCAACCTTTGTTTCGTCATCAGAACGCCAAGGAATGATTGCAAATGTTTTTAAATCAGGGTAAAAATACATATCAGATGTTTCAATGCTTCTAAAACCTTTAATTGATGAACCATCTAACATAATTTCATTATTTAGGGCTTTATCAACTTGTTCTGCTGGGATAGAAAGGTTTTTCATCGTACCGTTAATATCACAGAATTCAAGTTTGATAAATTCAACGTGATTTTCGCTAATAATTTTTTTTATTTCTTCTTTCGATAATGCTTTTTCATAATTTGGAATAAATGTTTCGCTCATGATTATTTCTCCTGTATGATGTTTTCTACAGAGAATATTATAGTAATTCAGGGCTACTATTGTCAAAAAATATCTAAAGTTTTTGTTTGTAAAAATTTAAAAAACTGAAAAATTTTTATAACAAATGTATAAAAACAAAT
>DBIX01000012.1 GCA_002297005.1 Cyanobacteria bacterium UBA791
TCTACCATTTTCTTTTGTTCTGCTTTGTTTACAAGGTATGCACCTCTGTATAAGAATTCTTTTTTAACTTCTTCGTAAACATCTTCAACAACTACTACTGATTGTTCTGATGCACAAATCATACCGTTATCGAATGTTTTTGACATAAGGATTGAAGATACAGCCATTTTAATATCAGCTGTTTCATCAATTACTGCAGATGTATTACCAGGACCTACACCTAATGCTGGGTTACCTGATGAATAAGCTGCTTTAACCATTCCTGGACCACCTGTTGCTAAGATACAATCGATTTTAGGGTGTTTCATCAATGCACTTGATAATTCGATTGATGGAACGTCAATCCAACCGATGATGTCTTTTGGAGCACCTGCTTTAACTGCTGCATCTAATACTAATTTAGCTGCTGCAATTGTTGATTTTGTTGCTCTTGGGTGTGGTGAGAAGATGATTGCGTTTCTTGTTTTTAAAGCGATTAATGATTTGAAAATTGCAGTTGAAGTTGGGTTTGTTGTTGGGATGATACCAGCTAAAACACCTAAAGGTTCAGCTACGATTTTTGTACCATTTGCTTTATCTTCTTTAATAACACCACAAGTTTTTACATTTTTGTGTTTGTTATAAATGTATTCTGAAGCGAAGTGGTTTTTGATAATTTTATCTTCTAAAACACCCATACCAGTTTCTTCTTTAGCCATTCTAGCTAGAGGGATACGAGCTTTGTCAGCTGCAGTTGCTGCTGCTTTGAAGATTTTATCTACTTGTTCTTGAGAATAGTGTGAATATTCTTCTTGAGCTTTGTGTACTCTATCAATTAGAGCTTCAAATGCTTCAACGCTATCTACTAAATTAGATGCATTGTATGCTTTTTCTAATTTTTCAACAGCATCTTGTTTTTTTGAAGACTTTTTAGTTGCTGTCTTCTTTGTTGTTGTTTTTGGCATTTTTGTATTTCTCCTTTTTTTAAGTGGGTAATCGTGATTTATTTCCTGATAGCAACAGTATAAAAAATATTAAGTGTTTTGTCAACCCTTAATCGTTTTCCTTTATTTACAAGCCTTAACAAAGTGATTTTTGTCACGATTAAAAATTTTTATCGTGAATAAATTCCCATAGAAAGATTTTCTGCATGTTCAGGTTCGGAGTGAATTATTATTGAAATATTGCCTATTTTAGTTGATATGGCGTGTTCTATATCATCACAAATTTTATGGCAATCATAAATTTTCATGTCGTTATCAAATAA
The DNA here is from genome assembly GCA_002297005.1 of Cyanobacteria bacterium UBA791. Taxonomy (GTDB): domain Bacteria; phylum Cyanobacteriota; class Vampirovibrionia; order Gastranaerophilales; family Gastranaerophilaceae; genus UBA791. Next base: position 1,247 of record DBIX01000012.1, read on the forward strand.
AACTGTTAATTCCATTTTTATCATTGGACCTATATTTCTTGCCTTTAGGTCTTTGTAGCCTTTTATGTTTTGGAATGTATCTAATATTTTTGTAATTTCTTCCATTTCGTTTTTAGATATTGAACCCTCAAGAAGATTGTTTAAAGTCTGTTTCATTATTGAATAACCAGCCTTAAATATAATACCTGCAACTATTATGGCAATAATTGGGTCGAGAATTGTAAGGTCCGTGATTTTTATCGCAATTAAGCCAACAAGCACTCCAAGTGATGAGAATACGTCTGTTCTCAAATGTTCTGCGTCGGCATAAAGAGATACCGAGTTAGATTTTTTTGCAACATGAAAAAGACATTTGCTAACGACAATATTTGCAACTACTGCAAATGCCATTACGAATATACAAAGTTCTGAGTCTAATTCTGCGTGGTATCCAAAAATAAGTTTTTTTGAAGCTTCATATACAATGTAAATCGATGCTAAAACAATTAGCAAGCCTTCGATAAACCCTGACATGTCTTCGTATTTTCCGTGACCAAATGGATGTTCTCTATCTGCTGGTTCGCTAGAACGTGATACAGCAAAAAAGGTTAGTATTGATGCTAAAAAATCACTAAATGAGTGAACTGCTTCTGAAATGATACTTATACTTCCAGAAATAAATCCAGCAATAAACTTAAGTATGATTATTATTGCATTTGATGCTATTGAAGTAGTTGCTACTAATTTTTTTTCTGTATTAATATTCATGTATTTAATTATATCACTTAAATATAAAAGGTTAAATTTTATTAAAAAATTGTTGAAATAATATATTCTAGTATAATAATATAAGGATATTAGAACAAAAGAAATATAGTCTCATTAGAATAGCAAAAGGAGAGAAAAATGAAATTATCAAAATCATTATTAACATTATCTGTGTTAGCAATGGCTTCTTCAGCTGCTATGGCTTGCGAAACTGCAAACGTAGAAGCTTATGCTCACCCAACAATGTTCAACTCATCAGCTGTTGAAACACAAGCAACTCGTGGTGTTTATATTGTTGGTGACAAAATGATGGCTGCTGCAAACGAAGCAATTCAAGGTAAAGAAAACGTTTTACTTGATGCAGAAGCTAACGCATTAGCAGAAGATTTAGCTGCTATTTATGGTAAAGCTTTCGACTTTAAAGCTCCAGCTTTACGTTCAGAAATGGCTCACGCTTTATCACAAGCTTTAGGTTTAAAAACACCTGCTAAAAACAAATATACTTACAAAGATGTTGCTGGTCACAAATTACAATCACACATCTACAAAGCTTTAGCTGCAAACGTAATGATTGGTTACCCTGACAAAAAATTCAGACCAGACCAAAAAATTACTAAAGCTGAAGTATTTGCTACATTAGCTCAATTATTAACAAACGAACCAAAAAATACAGTTGTTGGTAAATTAGCTAATAAATATGAAATGAAAGAAATTCCAGCTTGGGCAACAGCTCCAACTGTAAAAGTTATGGAAGCTGGTATCCTAGATAATCTTCCAGATTTACAATCAGTTGCTAACAACAAATATTTAACAACTGAACAATTACAAAAATTAGTTGTTACATTAAGCCACAGCAAATACTACAACAAAGATTTCGTTGCTGATTGTGCTAACACTTCAACTGTAAGAGTTAAAATTAAAGAAAGAGTTGATGCTAGACACATCAATATCGGTGAAACAGTTTACGCTGAAACATTAGAAGCTGCTACAGTAAATGGTACACAATTTGCTGCTGGTTCTAAAGTAATCGGTGAAGTTGTTGAAGTTTCAAGACCTGGTATCAAAAATCCTGGTTATGTAAAAGTTAAATTCAATACAATTAAAAATGGTAAAGTATCAGCTGACTTCCCTAAAGTTTCAAGAGCAGCTGTTAACGAAGCTAAAACAACAAACGTTGTAGCTAGAGTTTTAGCAACTCCAGTTTCTGCAGTAGCTAGAGTTGGTGGTACAGCTGGTAGAACAATTTCTACAGGTGCTATGAATATCGCTAACGACGGTGAAAGATATGTTGACAACTGGTCAAATGCTGTTGCTAACACATTATCATTACAACCAATGGCTGGTTTAAGAAACGTTGGTAAATCATTCGTAACTTTAGGTTACTTCGTAGCTGATACAGCTAAATTAGCAGTATCTGGTACATTCGGTGTTCTTTATGAATTAGGTGATGAAGTTAGATATGTTATCTTACCATCTTCAATCAACGATTCAGCTTTGAACCCTGGTGATGAATTATCAATTATCTATAAGAAATAAAAAGCTTAAGCCGGTGTGCAGTCTGAAAAGGCTTGCAGAAGTGCAAGGCTTTGGAAGACGGAACACTACGATAGCGACGTAGGATTGCAGGACGTAAGTCCGAAACCCACAGGAGCTAGAAAAGCAATTAAATATTTAAAATGGGTACGATGAAAATCGTATCCATTTTTTTTGTAAAAATATTCTATTGTCTAATAGCAAAATTTGTTCGATAAGTTTAAAAACTTATTATGACAAAAGTAATTATTATTGGTGGGGTTGCAGGGGGTTCAAAAACTGCAGCAAAGCTAAAACATTTAAAACCTGATTATGACATAACAATTTATACAAAGGACCAATATGTTTCGTATTCGGCATGTGGTTTTCCTTTTTATATTGGTGGGTCTATTCGTGATTTAGACAAATTAATTATAAGAACTATTGATGAATTTGAAGAAAAAGGTATTCATGTCAAAAATTTCCATGAAGTTCTTCAAATTTTGCCTAATAAAAAGAAAGTTCTGATTAAAAACCTGAATGAAGATACGGAATTTTATGAAGACTATGACAAATTAGTTATTGCAACTGGAGCAGAACCTTTTATTCCAAAAATTTCTGGTACAGATATTGAGCATGTTTATACTTTAAGAAACATGGTCGATGCGAGAAATATTAAAAAGAGATTATTAGAAAGTGAAAATGCTCTGATTATTGGCGGAAATTATATTGGTGTTGAGTTAATGGAGAGTTTTATAAAACAATCTGTAACGACAACAATAGTTGAAGCGAATACTCATTTGATGAAATTTTATGATAAAGATATATCAAAAATAATTCAAGAAAATATAAAAATCATCCAACCAACATATACAAATATAATCACTTCTGATACTGTTACTACATTAAAAAAAGCTGATGAAAAAATAGAAGTTTTTACTAAAAAAGGAAAACATTTTTATACAGATATGGTTGTAATTGCTGCTGGTGTAAAGCCTTGTGTAAATTTGGCAAAAGATGCCGGTATTGAAATTGGTAAAACAGGTGCAATAAAAGTTGATAACAAAATGCGTACAAGTATTGAAGATATTTGGGCAGTAGGTGACTGTGTTGAAAAATTTAATATTGTGTCAGAAGAATGGGAATACATTCCTTTAGGTTCTACTGCAAACAAAGAGGGTAGAGTTTGTGCCTTGAATATTGCCGGCTTTGAAGACGAAGTCTTTGAAGGTGTTTTAGCATCCTCTGTTGTAAAATATTTTGATTATTCCATGTCAAAAACTGGTTTATCAGAGGTTAGGGCAAGAGATGTTGGATTTGATGTTGTTTCAGTTTTATTAACAACTTTAGACAAATCAAAGTATATGCCTGATGTAAAATCTATAACGATAAAACTTCTTGCAGACAAAAAGACACGAAAAGTTTTGGGTGTTCAAAGTGTTGGATTTGGAGATGCAGATAAAAGGGTTAACATTTTAACCATGGCTTTGTTAAAAGGTTCAACGATAGATGAATTTGTAAACACAGACATAACATACGCACCAGCTGTTTCGACAAGCATTGACCCAATCTTGACAGCGGCTCATATATTAATTGACAAGCTCTCTAATTAATTTTATTTCTCGCTTGGTTGTCCAACTAATTTTACTAATAATTTGATTACTTTTGGCATTTGGCAAACAAATGAATAGTTACCTGATGATAAAGAACATTGTGAGCAATCACATTTTAGGTTGTAACATTCGATTGCTTGTTCTGTCCAATTTTGTGTTAATGAATCAGAAATTTCACCATTGTTTTGCGGATAAAAATCCTCGTTAGGTCTGATTATTGGATTACTGATACTTAAAGCCATTTAATACTTTCCCCCGTAAAGTTACCCTAATCTCTAATAATCTCATTTTAACAGATGGGTATATTAATTTTCATCATCTAAACAGAGGATATTATCAAATATATATTTTATAACTTCTTCGTTGTATCTATTGTTTTTAGCGGTAAATAGTAGAACTTCTTCGCCAAAATTCTTTTTAACTTCTTGTATTCTTTTATTCAAATCATTTTGTTTAACTAAATCAACTTTTGAAAGAACAGTTACTGTATTTAGTCCGTGGTGGTTAATCCATTCACGCATTTGGTAATCATTCTTTTGAATTTCATGACGTGCATCGACAAATTGTACAAGTTTAACAATTTGTTCTCTTTTTAATAAATATTGTTCTAAGTTCTTTTGCCAATCGTCTTTCATGCCTTGAGAAACTCTTGCATAACCGTATCCTGGTAAGTCAGTTATAATAAACTTGTTTGAGAAATTGAAGAAGTTTATTAATCTTGTTTTTCCGGGAGTGTTAGAGGTTTTAGCAAGCTTTTTGTTATTAGCAAGTCCATTGATAAAAGAAGATTTACCAACGTTTGAACGACCAATCAGAGCTATTTCTGGTAATCCGTAATCAGGACATTGAGATAGCTTTGCTGCACTTATTAAAAATTTGCCGTCTAAAGATTTTTTCATTAGTTTATTATCTTAATTTTTTTTCTAATTTTTTAATTTTTCTATTTATTTTTCTTACTTCACGTTTTGTATGTTGGTAAGAATTGTATTTTTTGTAGTTGTAAATAGCATCGTAATAGTTTTTATCTTTTTCGCAGGTTTGAGCTAAAAGCAAGATAGCATCTGTGTTTGATGGGTTAAAGTTCAAGGCTCTTATTGCATATTCTCTTGCTAAGATATAATTTTTCTTTTCAAAAAATACATTTGCATCTTTTAAAAGTGCTTTTGAACGATTTTCTGTTTTTAGAATATATTCAAAGTTGCTTAAAGCGATTTTGTTATCAACATCTTTTGACAAAGCTTTTGTTAAAGCTTTTTTAGCTGGTACATAGTGTTTATGGTAAGTTAGTATTTCACCTAAATATAAATCGTCTTTAAGAGTTTTTGTGCTATTTACAGCAAGTTCAAACATTTCGTTTGAATGATAAATATCGTCTAAAACAAAGTAAGCTTCGCCTTTTGTAACCATGTCATTTGTATTTTTTATAGGGAAGTTTACAAGTTGTGTTAGTAATTCTTTTTGATTGTATTTTTGGTTAGATACATTCATCAATTTGATTTTTGCTAAATATAATTCTAAATCTTTTGGATTAGCTGCGATTGCTTTATTAACGTTATCAAGAGCTTTTACAAAGTTTTGAGTTGAACCGATAATGTTTTTTGATGATGCAACTTTTGCTAATTCAAAATATGTGTTAGAAACACCTTTTAGAGCTTCATTGTTGTATTTTTTTACACCAACAAGTGAAGAATAATATTTTAAAGCTTGGTCATATTTTCCTGATGAGTAGCTAATGTCTGCAATTTTTAATTTTGCATCATAAAGGTTTGGATTAGTTACAGAAACTGTTTTAAGTTGTTCAATTGCAAATTCGCTATCTGAACGTTTTTCATAGATTTCTGCTAAATTCAAGTATGGTTGAATATTTTCTGGTGCGATAGCACTTGCTTTTCTAAAAGCTTGAATTGCAGCAGCTTCGTTACCTTGGTTTCTGTATATTTCACCAAAAAGGTTATATATTGCTGAAGAATTTGAATTGATGCAAAGAGCATTGTTCAAATATGTTAGAGCTTGTGAATAATCTTGTCTTTTGTTAGCTAATTGTGCTAGATGAAAATATGCTGATGTGTTATGAGGATTTAATTTAATAGATTTTTTAAATTTTAATTCTGCCTCATTTAAATCATTATTTAGGTAATCAATAGTTCCTAGATTGTCAATCGCTGTTGCAAATTGAGAATCAATAGAAACAGATTTTAAGAATAATTCTTTTGCTTTATCAAGGTTATTTAATTTCAATTCACAAACACCCATTTCGTTAAAAGCTGCAAAATGGTTTTGGTTTAAAAGAGTTGCAACTGTGAATTGTTCTTTTGCAGAAGTTATCAATTCTTTTTTGTTTGCTTGATAATCCATGTTAGAAGAATTTAGTCTAGCTAAATACAACAAACCTTGAGCATAATGCAAATCTGCATTTTGAGGGTATGTTTTTAGCATTTTATTAAGTTCGTCTTGTGAAGCATTTAGACTTTTCTTTTTAATATTTAAAACTATTTTTAAGCTTTTCGCATTGATATTATTAGGATTAGCCTTAAGTAATGAATTGATTTTTGCCTCAGCATTTGCGTAATTACCATAATCAATCATTTTGATTATAGCGTTGTTTACGTTGTAATTATTTGTTTCAACTTTAGCTGTCATTTTAGGAGCTGGAGTTGTTTGTTTCTTTTGGGCAGGTGCTGAGTTAGCTGAATTGCTTAAAATTACTGCTGTTGCTAGTGCTAGTATAAGATTTCTTTTCATATTAATTCTTCCGTTATTTTTTGTAAAAGTTTTTTCAAAATATTGTAAATATTGTATAATAACAACGTGAAAAAATCAACATAGAGGGGTTATGGCACTTTTAGAATCATCAAAACAATATCTTGAAATGTTTAAAACATATTTGATTGTAGAGAAGAATTTTTCTGAACACACTCTAAAAGCATATACGTCTGATTTGTTGACCTTTTTGATTTGGTTAAAAGATATTCCTTGCACTTCGGTTAATTATACAAAACTTAGAGAATATCTTTATTTTATACAAAAATTTGATTACAAAAAAACAACTGTAGCTAGAAAATTAGCCTCTGTAAGAACTTTTTATAAGTTTTTGTATAGGGAAAAGATTATGGAAATTAATCCAGCTGCAAATTTAAATTCTCCAAAAAGACCAAAATCTTTACCAAAATTTTTGACTCCTCAAGAGATGGAGAAGATTTTGAACAATGTTAAAATGGATACTCCTGCTGGTTATAGAAACAAAGCAATTTTAGAACTTCTTTGGGCTACTGGCATGCGTATTAGCGAATTGAGTGGTCTTAATTTTGGCGACTTAAATCTTGATAATAATGAAATAAGAGTTTTTGGTAAAGGTGCAAAGGAAAGAATTGTGCTTGTAACAGATAGAGCAAAAACTTATTTAAAAAGATATATCGAAAACGCAAGACCTTTAATTGTTGCAAAAGGGTTTAAGTTGGAAGAAATAACAGAAAGTACACCTGTCTTCATAAATAATACGGGTTATAGACTTCAAAATAAAACTGTTAGAAATGCAATAAAAACCGTTGTTGATAACATTCAGTTACCGAAAAAAGTTACTCCGCACATGTTTAGACACAGCTTTGCAACAAAATTAATTGAAAATGGTGCAGACTTGAGGGTTGTACAAGAACTTTTAGGTCATGCTAGTATTTCTAATACTCAAATTTATACTCACATCAGCACAAAACACTTGCAAGATGTTTATGAAACTTCTCATCCGAGAGATAATTTATAAAATTCAGCTATTTATATTATTAATT
>DBIX01000069.1 GCA_002297005.1 Cyanobacteria bacterium UBA791
CGATTTACTGTTTTACAGACTTATTCTGCTTAAAACAGTAAAATCTTCGCACTATGCTCGCAATCCGCTTCTTGTCGGTACAAGAAAATGAAAATAAGTTTAATTTAAATACTCAAAGCTGATAAGATTCTGAATCAAGTTCAGAATGACATGGAATAAAAAGATGGCGAACGCAAAGCGTTCGCCATCTTTTTATTTTAACTTATTCTAAGTTTCCTAATTTTTTCTTATATAATGGTTGAAGCTTTTTAGCTTGTTGAGGAATTACACCCTCTTCGATTGGAAGATATACTCTATAATCTATATCTGCAAAGCAGTTATCAATATCTTCGATTTCGTGCAATTTAGCTTCATCAATATTACCAGATTCAATCATATCAGCGATTAATTCAAATCTGTCAACATGTTCTCTAAATCTATCAGTTGCATAGTCTTTAGCTTGCCATGTTGTGATTAAGAATGGCCAATCTGAAGATTGAAGTAATAAGTTTTCTCTTGCTAATTGGCTTAAAGCTCTCAATAATAACTTATCTTCTGGTTTTTCTTCGTATTTAGAAACGATGTCATTAATACGTTTTTCACAAGAATGAATAATTGGCCACATCCATTCAGTTAAGTGGTTCATCCAAACGTAGAAGTGACCACCTTGTCCCCAAGAAGATTCAGGGATTTGGATAGCTTCTTTTGGTGGATATTTTTTAAGATATGCACCAGCAGTCATCATTTCAACGTCTTTGTGGTAGTCGTGTAATTTTTTAACCACTTGTTTAATGAATTCAACACCTTCAAACCACCAATGTCCGAATAATTCTGTATCGAATGATACCATTACTAGACCTTCTTTACCATCGTGAGAATTTTTGTAATCTCTCAACAAGTTTTCGATTAAGTGTGTATAGTGGTCTGAGTTTTCACAAACTTTATTTTGAGCCAATACTGGGTCATAAAGCATTTTATCGCCTAAATCAGTTGTTGAAGAAGTAATTCTCCAATATTGCATACCTGATTTGTCGTCTTTTTTGTGGAATTCTCTAAAGCAACCGTCACCTGGGTAACCATCTGCAGCTGACCAAACTTGGTAACCAGCTCTGTCGTTTCTACCCATAACTGCAACTTGTGCATCTGGTAACCAGTATGCTGAATATGTATCATAACCAGTTAATTCACGTTTTGGTAATGGAATGTATTCAATGTTACCGTACATACCAACAACTCTTCTATGTCCAATAGAATTACCACCCTCAATTACGTGTGATTCTGTAAAGAAGTATTGGATGTCATTGTTTTGTAAAGTTACTTCAATAGCAGGTCTCCATTTTTTCTTTCCGTCAGAACCTGTGTATTCATAACCTTGTCTGTATGCACATTCTGGTAACCAAGCACCCATTGCTTTTTTACCGAATAATCTTTTTGTTGTATCAGAACCAACTTTGAATTGAGCATTCAAGTTAGAATCAGTTGCTAACAATGGTGAGAAACCGTGAGTAGCACCTGAAGTTGTGATTTCAATACAACCTAAGTCTTGATATTTTTTGAAATATTTGATTAAGTTCATTTCGTATTTGTTTACGAAATCATCTTTCAACTTAGTGAAATGTTTGTAATAGTATTCAGCTAAGTATTTTAAGTGTTGAGAATGAGCAACTGCAGGATCAGGGTATCTTTCCAAATCCTCAGAAACTGCTTTAATTCTTGAATCAAGATATTCAACAAAGCCTTGGTTTAAGTGTTCATCAATAAGTTGTTCACCTAAAATTGGAGTGATACCAACTGTAAGGTTTGCTTTAATACCTTCATCATATAATTCGCTAATAGCGTTTAATAATGGAACGTATGTTTCTGCCATACATTCATACAAGTTTTCTTCACCGAACGGCCACATACCTGCTTTTCTGTAATAGGGTAAATGACTGTGTAGCATAAAAACGAATTGTCCTAGTGACATGAGTGCCTCCGTTCTCTCTATATTTTAAGTTAATGTAAATCTCTACACTTTACATAGATTATATATCAAAAAATAATTATTTCTATAGTCATTTAAGATGATAATTCTAATAATGTTACAAAATTTAAAAAATGCATGTTGAAAAATATTTTTTTGTACTAAAATAAAGATACTCACCAAACCTCAACAAGTTGCGTAGTCATTAAACGCACAATGTTAAGAAAGAAGGGAAAAACAAATGGCAAACATTAAGTCAGCAAAAAAAAGAATTTTAACAGCAGAAAAAAATAGATTGCAAAACGTTGCAATGAAAACATCTATCAAAACTGCAGTTAAAAAAGTTCTTGAATTAGCAACAGCAAAAAATCAAGATGAATTAAAAGGTGCATTATCAAAAGTTTACCAACTTTGCGATAAAGCAGTCTCTAAAGGTGTTTTACACAAAAACACAGCTTCTAGAAAAAAATCTAGATTAACAATTGCTGTAAACAAATTATTAGCTGAATAATTAATTTGTAAAAGTGATTAAAAAGGGCGAAGTTATAAATAACTTCGCCCTTTTCCGTTATGTAAAAAAATATTTCTAAAAAAGCATGTTTTTCTAGTTCAGAATACATTTTTGAGGTAAACTAAATTCGTAGGGGTGAATAGGTTATATCAGGCTGTCGAAGTAAATGCATACACAACAAAAACCAGTCATAGACTTAAGGGAATACAAAGATTTAATAGAAACAGTTGCAAAAGTAGAGTATTCAAAGCTTTCAACTGGTACTCATCTTGTTGACTATCAAGAACTTGTAAACCTCAATACCCATACTTTATACATACTTTTAAAAAACGGTAAACCTGAGGATTATAACAACGCCTATCTTTCAACTGCTATGAAATGGGCGATTAGAAACGAAATCAGAAGACGCTACAGATGGTACTCTCTAAAACAAAAAAAGCTTGATATGGCATCAGGTGAGGAATTGAGAGAGGCTGTTTATAAATCAATTCTTTCGATTGACGAAATGGCAGATGCTGATAACCCTACTCAAATAAAAGACAGTAGTAGAAACCCTGAAGAAACTTACGAGTTTTTTCAACTAAAAAACAAAATCATGAAAGCTCTAGAAACTATTCCTGAAAGAGAAAAAGAATTTATTGAACAAAAATTTTTCCAAGACAAAAAGCTTAGAGAAATGGCAGAGGAATATAAAATTTCTGAATCTAGAATTTCAAGAATTATCCAAACAGGTTTAAACAGAATAAAAAAACAACTTTCAGCTCAAGGAATGATAGAATGACAACAATTTTCGAAAAAAATATAGAAACATTAAAAGAAGAAAAACAAAAATGCACTTGTATTCCACAAGAACTTTTAAGAAAGACTCCACTTAACTTACCTCAAGTTACAGAACTAGAGGTTATGCGTCACTACAAGGAACTTTCTGACAAAAACTTTTGTATTGAAAAAGGGTTTTATCCGCTTGGTTCTTGTACAATGAAATACAATCCTAAAGTGAACGAATATCTTGCAAACCTAGACAGCTTCTTAAATATTCACCCACTTACACCAGAAGAAGATACACAAGGTTCGCTAGAATTGATGTACAATTTACAAGAAGCCTTAAAAGAAATTACAGGAATGTCAGCTATTACCCTACAACCAGCAGCTGGTGCTCACGGTGAACTTACAGGGATGATGGTTATAAAAAAATATTTTGAAGTAAAAGGCGAAAACAGAAAAAAAGTTATCATTCCTGATTCAGCACACGGAACAAACCCAGCAAGTGCACATACTTGTGGATTTGATATTGTTGAAATTAAATCAAACGAAAAAGGACAAGTTGATATTGAAGCTTTAAAATCAGTCTTAGACAAGGATGTAGCTGCAATAATGATGACAAATCCTAATACATTAGGTATTTTTGAAGAAAATGTATTAGAAATTTCAAAAATAATGCACGAAAATGGTTCATTATTATATTATGATGGAGCAAACTTCAATGCAATTATGGGACACACAAACCCTCACAAAATGGGTTTTGACGTAGTACATTTAAACTTGCATAAGACTTTCTCAACTCCTCACGGTGGCGGTGGTCCAGGAGCTGGTCCAGTTGGCGTCGTTGAAGAATTGAAAGAATTTTTACCAACTCCGGTAGTAGCTTTTGATGGTAAAAAATACTATAAAAATTACAATTTAAAACACACAATCGGACAAGTTAAAGCGTTTTATGGTAACTTTAGCGTACTTGTAAAAGCTTATGCATACATTCTTTTATGTGGTAAAAACTTAAAACTTGCAACAGAAGATGCTGTTTTAAATGCAAACTACATAAAAGAAAAACTAAAAGCTTACTACAAAACTCCATACGATGAACCTTGTATGCACGAATTTGTAATTTCTGCAGACAAACAAAAGGAAGAAAATGGTGTTACCGCACTAAATATTGCAAAAAGATTAATGGATTATGATATTCACCCACCAACAATATATTTCCCATTAATTGTTCACGAAGCAATGATGATAGAACCTACAGAATCTGAAACAAAAAAAGTGCTAGATAACTTTATTGATGTTATGATTAAAATAGTTCAAGAAGCAAAAGAAAATTCTGATGAAGTAAAAAATGCTCCATCTACAACAATAGTTAAGAAAATAGACGAAACTTTGGCAGCAAGAAAACCTGACTTAAGTTTTAAAGGATAAAAGAAGAATGGCAAAAGAAGAAAAAAAATTAGTAAAAGTAGCATTCCCACACATGGGAACAATTTGTATAGGCTGGGCAGCAGCATTAAGAAAAGTTGGAATTGAACCATACATTCCACCATACACAAGTAAAAAAACACTTTCTTATGGTACAAAATATTCACCAGAAGCTGTATGTTTACCATACAAACTAATTTTGGGTAACTTTATCGAAGCAATTGAGGGTGGAGTTGATTATGTTGCAATGATTACATCACCAGGAATTTGCAGACTAGGTGAATACGGAACAAATATTCAAGAAACACTTTCCGATTTAGGTTACCACGCAAATTATATTGAATTATCATTATATGACGGAATTAAAGGCTTATTTGATTTCTTAAAAAGATTAACTGGTAAAAGCGATTATCTTTTATTCTCAAGAGCAATCGTTTTAATCACAAGAATTATCTTCTTGCTTGATGACCTTGATACAGCATTATCATACTACAGAGCAAGAGAGGTTGTTTTTGGCGAAGCTGAAAAACATTATAAAAAAGCTCTTAGATTAATCTCAAACGTTAAAAATACAAGAATGCTAAACGAATGCAGAAAACGTGTATTCAAGGAAATGGCAAAAACAGAAATTGATCCAAACCGAGAGGTTTTATATGTAGATTTAACAGGTGAAATTTTCTTAGTTTGCGACAAATTCTCTAACCAAAATATCGAAAGAGAACTTGGAAAAATGGGCGTTCAAACAAGAAGAAGTTTGACAGTAGGAAGTTTCTTAAAAGACGCCATTATTCCAAAAATCTTTAGAAAAAATGACGAAGAAACTCACCTTGAAAGAGCAGAAAGAATGGCAAAACCTTATCTTATGAGAGATATTGGTGGTGATGCTCTAGAATGCGTATCAGACGTAGCTTATGCAAATGCAAAAGGTAAAGATGGGATCATCCATATTTCACCATTTACTTGTATGCCAGAAATTATGTCACAAAACATCTTCCCTAAAATGAGAGAAGAACACGATATTCCAATTCTAAGTTTGGTAATGGATGAACAAACTGGTAAAGCAGGCTATATTACAAGATTAGAAGCTTTTGTAGACTTAATGAGAAGAAAAAAACGTAAACTTCAACAACAAGCAAAACAAGAAGAGGCTAAAGTTTAATGATTAAATGCTTTAAAGAAGCTTTTGAGTTAGCTTACGAAAACTTAATTTGCGTGTCACCATTATTGATATTCATGATTGCTGTAACTCTATATCTTGGTGCTGCAAGAACATCAATAATTAATGCGTTTTCATTATGCTTATCAATAGTTGCCCTTATTATTATGTTTGCAATCTTTTTTGCGGGCTGGTTTTATATGATAAAAATGGCGATTGTTAATACAAGTTTTAGTATTATAGATTTAAAGAAGGACTTTGAACTTTTAAAATTCTTTTCAACAGGGGTTTCAGATTATTTTGTAACCTTTATATATTTTATATTATGCTCCTTGTCAATTTTAGGAATAGTGTACGTGTCAGACTATTTTATAGCAATGAAATTCATTGGAAACGTAGGGCTAGAGATAAACAACCTCGTTAGATTAGAAGATATTTCAAGCTGGCAATACCTTTTAGTTGATTTAACGTATTCTCAAATCATAAAACTTTCAGGTTGGCTATTCTTATTTACAGTATCCTCAATAATTTATGCATTATTTACTCTTATGTGGGTTCCATACTTAATGTTTAGAACAAAAAATGTATTCAAAGCATTATGGTACTCAATCGTAGATGCGTTCACATCACCAAAAATTTTGACATTATTACTTAGTTTAATTATTATCAACTTCATTTTTGCAATAATAAATTCTTATATTATGCTTAATCCGATATTGTACTTTGTAATGACAATTGTCTACATTTTCTTTATTGTACAAATGTCAATGTTGATATTCTTGTATTACTATAAAAAATATACTTATGAACACGAAGACTAAACCAAAAGTTATAGCAATAGCAGCACCTACCGCCTCAGGAAAAACAAGTTTTGCAATAGAACTTGCTAAAGAAATTGGTGGCGAAATTGTTTCTGCGGATTCAAGAATAATTTACAAAGGATTTGATATTGCTTGTGCAAAGCCAACAAAAGAAGAAATGGGGAATGTTCCACATTATATGATTGATATTGTTGAACCTGAAGTTGACTATAGTGTAGCAAATTACGTAGACGATGCAACTGAAGCAATAAATAAAATCTTAGCCAAAAATAAGACTCCAATTATCGTTGGAGGAACAGGTTTATATTTTAGAGCATTACTCGAGGGTTGGAATTTACCAAGAGTTGCACCTAATTATGAACTTAGAGAAAAACTTGAAAAATTATCACTAAAAGAACTTTTAGAAAAACTAAAAAAACTTGATGAAAAGACTTTTTCTCAAATGGAAAAAGAACCTAAAAAAAGAAAAATTATAAGAGCAATAGAAGTTTGTGAAACCCTTGGTGAACCTATGTCAAATTTTTCTAATCAAAAAGAACCACCTTATGAGGTTGAATGGATTGGAATAGGAATGACAAGAGAAGAATTATATGAACGAGTAAATAAAAGAGTTGATTTAATGGTAGAACAAGGGGTTGTTGAAGAAACAAAAAATTTGCTAAAAAAACACGGACGAATTAAAAATTTAATTTCAACAATTGGATACAACGAAATCATTCAATATTTAGATAACGAAATCACTCTAAATACAGCTATTGAATTAATAAAACAACATTCAAGAAATTATGCAAAACGACAACTTACATGGTTTAGAAAAAATACAAACTTAGATTATAAGGATAGATAGATAGATAGATAGATAGATAGATAGATAAAAAAAAAGAGGGCGAACCTTTTAGGTTCGCCCTCTTTTAATAAAAACTTATATTATTTGCTAACTGTAGTTGCAGCACCTGCAAGGTTAGTACAGAAAGCTGTAAAACTACCTAAAATATTAGCAACTTTTTTACCTGTTTTAGATTCAGCAACTTTTGCTAATGGTTCTAAAGCTTTGTTATCTTTAGCAGCTTCTTTAATAGAATCTGTAATACCATCAGAATATGCAGCTTTATCAGTTTCTACATTCTTTTTAAATTCATCAGCACCTTGTGATAAATTTGTAATAGCTGTCATTGTTTTTTGGGTTTTATCAATAGCGTCCATAGCATTGATTTTAGGCATTTCAGCTCTGAATGAAACATTTGAAACAGGTCTAATCATATAACACTTACCTTCCTACACATCGTCATCATTGTTATTTGTGTCAAAGTCTGGTTCATCGTAACTACCAGATGTTGGACTATCATAATTATAGCTATCAGCATTAGCTTTGTCAATAGCATTGTCTACTAAATCCTCTGTTTGCTCAGAAACAGGTTTTTTAACAAGACCAAAGTCTTTCATAGCAACGCCAAGTGCTGCACCACCAGCAACAACGTTAACTGCGATTTGATCAAGTTTTAAATTTTTAACTTTATCTACAAATTTTGTTAGTTTACCTGCATTTTCAGCTGATTTTTTACCAACCTCTTCAACGATTTTATCAGTACCTTTACCCAAAGTACCTGTAATCATATCTGCAGCTTTACCCAAACAAATTTTAGTAGCTGTAAAAGCAATTGCAACACCTAAAGCTTTTGTTGCAAATTTACTAATTTTACCTAAAATACCATTATCATCAGAATTTTCAGACATTCTTCTGAATTCATCTTGTTTGTCACGTAGAGTAGCCAAATCAGGAGTGCCACCTTTGAATGACACTTGACCTTGTGGTCTAGCTAACTTGTTTAAATATATTTGATTAGTATTAATTGAATTTACTGATTGCATTTTTAATCACACTAAAAATATTAATATAAACTACCTACATAAAAATAAAAACATTCTTTTCAAATTTTTTGCTAGTTAAACTCAAAATATTAAATTTTTTGTTACAAACGTTAACATGTCAAAACACGCATGGGAACATGGTTTGAGCATGTTTGCATAAATTTTAGAAAACCTTCTCAAGGTAGCGAAAAAAGGCAAAAAAATAGCTGCTACTGCAGCTAGTACTTCATAATCTTGGGAGGAGATTTGGGGATAGTTGTACATGCATGATAATTCAAGAAATTTTTTTTTGTTAGCTCCATGCCGTTTATTTTTACAATTCGTTACAATTATAATAAAAAGTAGAAGAAAATTAAGTATTCATCATGGTTTTAAGGTTTGTCAAGAATTTTTATTATATAATAATTTTAGACATTTTAAAAAGGAGAAAATTATGTATCAAAGTGTTAGAGCAAGTCACATTCTTGTACAAACAGAAGACGAAGCTAAAAATTTATTAGCAGATATTAACTCAGGCAAAGTTAAATTTGAAGATGCTGCAGCTATGCATTCATTATGCCCATCAGGTGCTAGAGGTGGCGACTTAGGTTTCTTCACAAAAGGTCAAATGGTTAAACCTTTCGAAGATGCTGCTTTTTCAATGAAAAAAGGTGAAGTTTCAAACCCAGTACAAACACAATTTGGATGGCACTTAATCGAATTAACAGATGCAAAGGAAGCTTAATTTATGCAAGAATTTCTAAAACGAAATAATTTAGATTATATAATTATAAATTCTACTAACAAATTTTTGGTAGAATACAATGTTTTAGAGGAAAATTCAAGATATTACCTCACAGGATTTTCTGGCTCAACTGGTGATGCTTTAGTATCTTGTGAGGGAAATATCTATCTTTTTGTTGATGGAAGATACCACGAACAAGCAGATAGAGAATGTGATTTAGACAAAATCACAGTTGTAAAACTACAACAAAATCAAAGCTTTTTAGAAGAAGCTACAAATAGAATTAAACCAAATTCAACACTCGGTATCATTGGAGAAAAAACCTCTGTTTATAGATACGAATGTTTAAAAACAATTTTAGAAGATAAAAATGTAAAAATAAAAGTTTTAGACAAAGACCCATTTATGAAATCACAAGAAAAAGAAGTTAAAACTCTTGTTGCAGTTGATAAAAGCATTACAGGATTAACTTCAAACGACAAAATAAAAGAAGTACAAAAAGGGTTAAAAGAAAACGAAGCACAACTTTTCACAAATCTTGAAGAGGTTTCATATATAACAAACCTAAGAGATTTTTCAAAAGCTTATTCCACTGCAATAAATGGAAAAGTTTTAGTTTCTAAAGAAAAATCTATTCTATTTTGCGACGACAAGATTGAAAGCAAAGAAATAGAAGTAAAACCGCTATCAGAATTTTCAAATAGCTTAAGCGGTTTAAAAACTGTATATTTCGATAAAATCAGTACAAATATGGCTGATTATTTATCAATGAAAAATATTGCAAAACCAATGCAAACAAACATTATTTCAAAAATGAAATCAGTTAAAACAGATGCCGAGTTGGAACATTACAAAGAATGTTTTAAACGCACAGATAAAGCAGTATTTGAAATAAGAGAATATATTAACAATAACGAAAATATTTCAGAAAAAGATATTGCTGAAAATTTAGAAAAAGCTTTCAAAAAATATGGAGCAAAATTATTATCTTTCAAATCAATAGTTGCAAAAGACCAAAACTCAGCTCTTGCACATTATTCAAAGAGTTCTGCAAAAGAAATTATGAAAGACGGCTCACTTGTTTTAATAGATTGCGGTGCATACTACGAGGGTGGTTATGCAACAGATATAACAAGAGTTTTCGTAAAAGGAACACCAACAGAAGAGCAAAGAGTTATCTATACAACTGTATTAAAATCAAGTTTGCACGCTTTTAATACGCCAATAACAGACAAAACTACAGGTTATGATATTGACAAAGTTGCAAGAGATTTGTTGAACGAAATTTCACCAGCAAACTTTGAATTTTCTCACGGACTTGGTCACGGAATAGGAATTAGCGTACACGAACAACCACCTAGACTTGCACCATCAGCCTATGCAAAAACAACAATTATTGAAGATAATATGTGTTTTACTATCGAACCAGGAATATATTTCAAGGATTTTGGCGGGGTAAGACTAGAAAATTCAGTTTATATGAAAGATAGAAAAATTCATTCTTTCTCAAGAATGTGTTACGAAAAGAAATTAATCAATTTCGACATGTTAACAGATACAGAAAAAGAATGGCTAAAGAATTTTGAGGTTCAATAATGGAGATTACAAGCGTAAATAACGATTTAGTAAAAGAAGTTGTTAAACTTCAACAAAAAAAACACAGGGACGAAACAAAAAAGTTTCTACTTGAGGGCTACAAAGCCATAGAAGAAGCACTTTCATCAAATATAAAACTTGATAAAATATTTATAAAAAAAGGTACAAAACACTCTTTTGACGAAAAAAACGTTATTTACGTGTCAGAACAAGTTTTAAAGAAAATTTCAACAACAACCTCTGCTCCAGAAATCGTAGCAGTAGGATTTCAAAGAACATACAATTTGGACATCTTAAAAGATGCAAAAAAAGTTGCACTATTTGAAAACATAAATGATTTAGGAAACTTAGGCACAATTCTTAGAACATCAACGGCAGTAGACATTGATGCAATAATACTTTTTGGAGATACAGTTGATATTTATAATCCAAAATGCGTTAGAGCTTCAGTTGGAAACCTTTGGAAAACACCCGTTTTTAATATTAAAGACATTTCTGTTCTAGAAAAATATTTTGGTGATTTTGACAGAATTGCAACTTTGCCAAAGGCAAACGATACAGTTGATTTAAAAGATTACAAGACAAAAGACAAAACTCTAGTGATGTTTGGTGCTGAAAGTTCAGGTTTAACAGATAAGCTAATAGATTTTGCCACAACAAAAATGACAATAGAAATGAAGAACAAGGTTGAATCACTTAATTTAAGTATTAGTGCAGGAATTGTTTTGTATAAACTATTTTTGTTGTAAAATATTCTTATGAACACTAGCGAAATGGAAAAGATTTGGGAAGATGCAAAAAAGGTATTGCAAAAAAGCATACCGGAATCGTCTTACGAAAGTTGGGTTGAACCACTTGAAATAATTGAATTTGAAGATAATCAAATAAAACTTATTTCCGGTCAAGCTTTTGCTATTGAATATTTAAAGAAAAATCATTACCCTGAAATCCTTGAGGGCTTCAAAAAAGTTTTAAAACAAGATATTACAGTATCTTTGGAGGTTGATAAAGAAACCTTTGATAAAATAAAAAAGACAAAAATCAAGGAAGAAAAAAGAGAAGAAAAAGCCCTAAAGAAAGAAGAAGAACATAAAAAATCTATTGAAAATTTAGGTTACGTTCAATCAATGAACTTAAATTTAAAATATAGATTTGACAATTTTGTAACTGACGAAAATAACAAAAATGCAAAACTCGCAGCACAAATGGTTGCAAACGAACCAAACGCAAAATATAATCCACTTTATATCCAAGGTGGTTCAGGCTTGGGTAAAACTCACTTGATGCAAGCTATTGGACACGCACTTATAAGTGATAAAAAAATCCAATGCATAAAATCAGAAGTTTTTATTAACGAATACATCAATAGTACAGCTAGAAACAAAGATTTTAATAAAAGTAATTTGATGAACAAATTTAGAAACAAATATAGAAATGTAGATGTTCTTTTAATTGACGATATTCAATTTTTTGAGGGCAAAAAACAATGTATGGAAGAGCTTTTCAACACCTTTGACGCTCTTCATAACGCAAATAAACAAATCGTTTTGACATCTGACAGACTACCAAAAGATATGCCCGAAATGCCAAACAGATTAATCACAAGATTTGAACAAGGTCTAGTAGTGGAAATTCAACCACCTAAAGAAGAAACAAGAGTAAAAATCTTAGAAAATCTTGCAAACTCAAAAAATCTAACAGTTCCAAAAGAAGTTTTTGAATATATTGCTAAAAACTTTAAAAACAATGTAAGAGAACTTGAGGGAGCATTTAATAAGGTTGAAGCATTTGCATCATTTGAAGATACAGACATCTCACTTGAATTTGCAAAACATATTCTAAAATGCGAAGAAAGAAATGAACTTACAATAGAAAATATTGCAGAAAAAATAGCTAAAAAATTTGACATTACTATTGATGATATAAAATCTTCTGCAAGAAGTTCTAATATTTCAAATCCTAGAAAAATCGTTGCATATATTTCAAGAGAATATTTAAAGTTAAAACTTGATGATATTGCAAAATTCTTAAATAAAAAACACCAAACAGTTATGTATGGTAGCGATCAGATAAAAGAAAAAATAAAAAAAGATTCTAAATTAAAAAAACAAATCCAAGAAATACTAAAAGATTTAAATTTATAAAAATAAAACAGAGGTGCATCGGTAAAACCGATGCACCTCTGTTAATGAAGATGGGAAAGTTGCAAATGCAACTTTCCCATCTAAACTTATAATTTAACTAGTAATCAAACTACCAAGCTAAAGATTCTTTTCTTGAAGAATTCATATTTCTGTTAGAGATTTCTCTTAAGTTTTTGATAACTGCTAACATTTGAATTTGAGATTCTAATTTGTTAACGCAAGAACCACAACCGATTGCACTAGCACCAGCAGCGAAAGCCATAGCAGCTGTAACTGTGTTAATGTTTGAAGCTGTCATGATTGGTAATTCAACGTTTCTTGATAATTCAATTGTGTTAGAAAGAGTTAATTCAGCTCTGTTTAACCAAGTTCTTGTGCTTTCTAAAGTAGATTCATTTTGAACAAAACCTTCAGTTTGGATTAAATCGATGTTCAATGCTTCTAACTCTCTAGCTAAAGAGATTTGGTCGTTGATTGAAATTGAACCAGGGATTGTTACGCAGAACATAACGTTTGATCTATTTTCTTCAATCATTGATAAAGTTTCACGAACTAAGCTTAAAACTTCCATTGAAGAGAAGTTTCTGCCTTCTCTGTATAATGCGTCGAAGTTACCTAATTCGATAGCATCAACGTGGTGAACGTTAACTGCTTCAGCTAATTCAGTTGGGTTGATTGAAGATGCGAATAATGAAATTGAAGAATTTGCTGATTCAATCATTTCTTTAACCATTGTTAATACGTTGTGATTAGCAGAAACGTCAACTGCGTCTGCACCAGCTTCGATAGCTGATGAAACAACCATTTTTACTCTGTCTAAATCAATATTATTAATACCTGAAATAATTTTTAATGCTCTTTTTTCGTTTAAAGCTCTTTTGAATGTTTCAATATTTCTCATAATTTCTCCTTTCCTACCTACTTAAATTATGAATATTTTTGCAAATAAATTATAAATTAAAAAAATAATAATTACAAGAATAATACTAAAAAATATTACGTAGGTAGTAAACTTTTTTAACAAAGGTTTTACAATGGTTTTAAGGGAGAGAGGGTATATGCTTTTAAAAGAAATTAAAAAGAGTTATCTAATAATTTTTATAATGTTGTTGTTTGGATTAAATCCAGTCATGAGCTATGACACAGACGAAAACTCTATGATAAACGTTTATGAAAAAATAAATCCAGCTATTGTTGCGATTGACGCCGAGCTTGAGGTGGGTATTTCTGGCGGGACAGGTTGTATTATAGATAAAGATGGGACTATTTTAACAAGTAGGCACGTCATTGAAAACAGTAAAAAAATTGACGTAACAACGTATGATGGAAAAACTTATAAGGCTACAATTATTCCTACAAAAAATAAAAGTGATTTAGCCTTAATCAAAATATCACCTAAAAAGCCTTTAAATATAGTAACTTTAGGAAATTCTGATACCTTAAAAGTTGGGCAAAAAATATTAGCAATAGGTAATCCTTTTGGGTTTTCAGGCACTTTAACTCAGGGCATTGTATCAAGAATTGATTATGCAAGAAAAAAAATTCAAACAGACGCTGCAATTAACCCAGGTTGCTCAGGTGGACCAATATTGAATACAATAGGCGAAGTCGTTGGTATAAGCCAATCTATTTATAACCCTGATAATAACATTTCAAATATCGGTATCGGTTTTGCAATTCCAGCGGACGAAGTTAAAAAATTTATTGCACATAATAGTAGTAAATAACATGTTACAAGCATGTTACATGTTAAGCAATTATTTTTAATCCTTTGTTTTAATATAAGAGTAAGTGTAGACAAGGGTGAATTATATGGGAATGAACGTATCAAACTTTTACGCAATAAATACCATAGATAGAGGAAATGGGCAAAAAGGCTTTTATTTTCACGAATACAGAAATGACAACGGAAAAGCCGCAGAACTTGTAACAATGGGTGACGGTCTTGGAGATGCAAAGGAAGCAGCTGAGGGATTTATAAAACGTGGTTTTGACCCTGATAAAATTAAAATTAATGGGCAGTTAGCAAGTGATATTTTCAAAAAAGAAAATGCGGAACCTAAAAAAGAAAATGATATTATTGATACAACAACTTTAACAGGATTTGCTAAATTCAAAGCTAAAGCACATAATTTTATACAAAAGGCAAAAAACTTTTTCTCAAAAGTTCCAAAAATGCCAGCACCAGTTATGGCAAACAACTTAAACAATGATAATTCTACTCTGATTACAAATGAACAACATCAATTAATAATGGACACAGTCAATCAGATGAATCAACAAAACATTATTAATCAAATGAACCAACAAAATACAATGACTCAAAATAACATGATGCAAATGCAAATGATGGGAATGATGTAAAAATTTAAAGAGAGGCGAAGCCAAAGGCTTCGCCTCTCTTTTATGTAAAAAAAAAGACTCCTTTTGGAGTCTTTAAATTTGTTTTTTCTTAAAACCTCGTTAAATTATTTAATGTCTATCTTAGCAGAATGATGAGAATGATCCGCTATCACCTGAAGAAGCAACAGAACCTGCTGATTCGCATCCGCCTGCACTAGCTAGAGAGCCAGCTGATTCAGAACCGGCACAAGCCAATGAGCCTGCTGATTCTGAGCCACAAGCTAGCGAACCTGCTGATTCACTTGCTAAAGAGCCAGCTGATTCTGAGTATTGTGAATAATCAATTTGAGGTGCAAATGGATTGCTTGATACAAATTCATCACATTGAGCTGGGCTTGAAAGTAAGCCACCTGATGATTGACCTGCACAAGCTAATGAGCCTGCTGACTCACTATTCACACTTGCTAAAGAACCTGCTGATTCTACATTATTGTTATTATTTGATGCTGTGTTGCTTTGCGACAAATTCAAATTAAAACTAAGTGCCATGCATACACTCCTAATATCCTTTTACATGTATATAAAAACATTTTCTTTTACGTGATTTCAACACTTAATGTTTTTGTTACATTTATTCACATTCTATGATTTTAATGATAAGTCAAGGGTTTCAGCCCCAGCCACAATTGCACTTGTTGAAATAATATCAACACCTGTTTTTGCAATTTCTTCTAATCTTTCGTAAGTAACATTACCGCTTGCCTCTACAATCGCTTGTTTATCAATGATTTTAACCGCTTCTGTCATCAAGTCATTTGGCATGTTATCAAGCATGATTATATCTGCTTTACATCTAATGGCTTCTCTTACTTGGTCTAAATTTTCACATTCAACTTCAATTTTATGAGTATGAGAAATGCATGCTCTGATTTTTTCAACCGCTTTTGTAATAGAACCAGCATACGCAATATGATTATCTTTAATCATTACGCAATCAGAAAGGTTAAATCTATGAGGAGTTGCACCGCCAACCATTACAGAATATTTTTCAAATAATCTAAAACATGGAGTAGTTTTACGAGTATCTGTAATTTTTACCCCATATTTATCCAAAACTTTTTGATATTTATTTGTTAGAGTTGCAATACCACTCATTCTTTGAATGTAGTTTAAAGCAGTTCTTTCACCAATTAAAATTGTTGACGCCAAGCCCTCAACTTCTGCGACTTTATCACCTTTTTTTATTGCGTCACCGTCTTTAAAATAGAATTTAACTTTAAAATCATCTGACAATTCTTTAAATACGATTTCAAAAACCTCTAAACCGCATATAATACCGTCTGCTTTAGCTATTAAATTTAATTTTAAATTTTTATCTTCTACCAAAGTATCTGTCGTAATATCGATAAATCCAATATCTTCCTTTAGAGCGTTTCTTACATGCTCTTTTACCATAAATTTATTTAACAAAAACCAATTCTCCTTGTTCATTCAATAATATACTATGTTCAGCAACATCATTTTGATTTAAATAATCAGTTCTATAATGTGCACCTCTTGATTCTTTACGAGCTAATGCTGACTCAATAACAAGCCCAGCATTTAACAATAAATTTCTAAATGAATATTCTTCAATATTCAAACATTTTTTATCTCTTAAAAAGTTTCTTTTTAGTTCGTCTAAACTTGCTTTTGCTTTTAATAAAGACTCTTCATTTCTCAAGATAGAAACATTTTCCCACATAATATTTTTCAATTCTTTTGTAAGTTTTTGAGCATCATATTGAGCAAAACCTAATTCTTTTGAATATTTTGAAATAACATCTTCAAAAGGATATTCTTTTGAATCAGGAATAAATGTTTCAGAGCCTTTAATATATTCTGCAAGTTGATGAGAAATAACAAGACATTCTAATAAGGAATTACTTGCTAATCTGTTTGCACCATGTAAACCTGTAGAACCTGCTTCACCAAGAGCATACAACCCCTTTATAGAGGTTTTACCCTCAACATTTGTTTTTACGCCACCCATTGAATAGTGTGCAACTGGAAATACTGGAATAAAATCTTTTGAAATATCAATACCATTTTGTCCACAAATGCGTGAAATTGTTGGAAATCTCTTTGCCAACACCTCTTTATCAATAACAGTTGCATTTAGATATACATTGTCTAAATTGTTTTCAGTCATTTCATTGTAGATAGCTCTTGCAACAATATCTCGTGGAGCTAAATCTTTTAGTTCATGATATTTGTGCATAAACTCTGTACCGTCAGCATGGCAAAGTTTTGCACCCTCACCTCTTACCGCTTCACTAATTAAGAAATTACACTCAGGTAAATCTAATGCAAGAGCAGTTGGGTGGAATTGAATAAATTCAATGTCTTGAATAGTAGCACCAGCTCGATAAGCAAGTGCAACACCATCACCAGTAGCAACAGACGGATTTGTTGTGTATGGATATAATCTACCCATACCACCAGTAGCTAAGATTACATGAGATGTATTAAATCTAATATATCTGTCGTCTTTTTCGTTGTAAGCAACTAAGCCAACACATTTCTTGTCGTTAGTAACCAATAAATCAACTGCCATAGTGTTTTCAAAAATTTTAATTTTGGAATTTTTTAGTACATCATCGACTAAAACATCTTCCATAACACTACCTGTTGCATCACCACCTGCATGAAGAATACGTTTTACACTATGTGCACCCTCTAAAGTGAAGTTAAGACTACCATCGTCTTTTCTGTCAAAATGTACACCATGAGTCATCACATCTTTTATAACTTCTTCAGATTTTTCAGAGATAAATTTTACAGTATCAATATCACATAACCCCGCACCGGCTCTCAATGTATCAGAAATATGAGAGGCAACAGAATCAGCCTTATTCTCACTTAAAACTGCAACAATACCACCTTGTGCATAATGAGAATTACATTGTTTTAAAGTTGATTTTGTAATTAAGGAAATGTCATAAACATTTGGACAAGTTTCAGCAAGCTTTAAAGCACAATATAAACCTGAAATACCACTTCCAACTATAACAACAGATGAATTTTTATTTTCCATAAATTTATCCCTTCTAACAAGTAAATTTTAAAACAAATACATTTTTCAGTCAAAACAATACAATACTCAAAAGGATTGCTTTATCGTTACTCTCTTCGCAATGACATAAAGCAAAAACATGTCACCCTGAACTCGTTTGACTGCTTTTTCCGAAATCTATGATTTCGTGAAAAATGTCTGGTTTCTCCACAGGGTCTTACCAACATCAAATTTCTACATTCCCCATAGGTCAGTTTGTCCAACAATTATTTACCCCTTTGCAAAAGCAAAATGTGGCGAGGCTAAAAAAAGGGCATTCAGATGAAAGCCCTTTTTTGATTATAAATTATAAAATATTTATTAGTATCTTTCTAAGTATTTATCCAATTCCCATTGAGAAACAAATGTTCTAAATGAATCCCACTCTTTATGTTTTGTTTCTGTAAATTCATTATAAACATGTTCGCCAAGTGCAAATTTAGCAACTTTTGAATGTTCAAGTTCCCAAAGTGCTTCTGCCAAGCTACCTGGTAAAGAATCAATTTTCTTTTTCTTTCTTTCTTCAGGAGTCAAAGCATAAATATTTGCCTCAATTTGTTTTGGTGGAACAATTTTATTTTTAACACCATCAACACATGCACCTAAAATAACTGCAAATGCTAAATATGGATTACAAGATGGATCAGGTGAACGAAGTTCAACTCTTGTTGCGTTTCCACGTTTTGCAGGAACTCTCAACAACGCACTTCTATTAGCTAATGACCATGCTAAATATACTGGAGCTTCATATCCAGGAACAATACGTTTAAAACTATTAACAGTTGGGTTTGTAACAGCTGTAATACCTTTAACGTGTTTCAACATACCACCGATTGAATACATTGCAACATCTGATAATTGTGAATCAGTCGTTTTATCATAAAAAGCATTTTTACCATCTTTAAATAAAGATACATTACAATGCATACCTGAACCATTAATACCGAAAATAGGTTTTGCCATAAATGTTGCATGCATACCGTATTGAGCAGCAATAGCTTTTACTGCAATTTTAAATGTAACTACATTATCTGCAGCTGTTAAAATATCAGCATATTTAAAGTCAATTTCATGTTGGCTATCTGCAACTTCGTGGTGAGATGCTTCAATATCAAAACCCATTTCTTGAAGAGTTAAAACAATTTCTGCTCTAATATCTTCACCTAAATCATCTGGTCCAATATCATAATAACCAGCTCTATCAACTTTTAATGTTGTAGGGTGGTTTTCTTCATCTCTTTTGAATAAGAAGAATTCAAC
This sequence comes from Cyanobacteria bacterium UBA791, assembly GCA_002297005.1. Classification (GTDB taxonomy): domain Bacteria; phylum Cyanobacteriota; class Vampirovibrionia; order Gastranaerophilales; family Gastranaerophilaceae; genus UBA791. The sequence goes on from DBIX01000069.1 coordinate 19,648, forward strand.
TTCAGGCCCCATGTTCATTGTGTAACCCAAGGTTGATGCTTCTCTCATCATTCTTTTTAAGTTACAACGAGGACAACCCTCAAATGGTGTTCCGTCTGCATTATGAATATCACAAATTAATCTAGCTGTGTTTGTTCCATCATATTCTCTCCAAGGTAAAATTTGGAAAGTATTTTTGTCAGGGAAAAACAACATATCTGAAGTTTCAATACTTCTGAAACCTTTAATTGAAGAACCATCTAACATCATTTCATTTTCTAATGCTTTATCAATATGATCAGATGGAATTGTTAAACTTTTAACTTGTCCGTTAATATCAACGAATTGTAATTCGATAAATCTAACGTTTTTTTCTTTTATAATCTTTTTTATTTGTTCTTCAGTAATATCTTTTCCATTTAAAGGAACATGCTTAAATTCTGTCATGAGAATCTCCTACCTAACTATTCTTCTCTACTCTTACTACTTTAACATAAAATTATGAGCCTTTATATAAATTTAATAAAATAATAAATCATACAAAATTATGATTTAAATTTCGTAACATATTGTTAATATAATACCATACTCCTTAGAGACAACGATACACATATCCCTAATCATTAGCTATGCACACCTTAGTACATAGCTTTTTTTTATGGAAAAATATGATATAATAAACACAAATGAAAGAGTTGTATCTAAGAGAGCTTATAAAATACAAAAAATTACCTTTTAACATTTACAATGAAAAAGGTCAAATTTTGATGTACACAGGGGATTTGTTAACTCCAGGGAAACTCATGGAACTTAAAAAAGCCATGATTCTTTTGTATGACGAAAACTTTGAACGTAAATCACTTTTAGAAAGAGAAAACCCTCTTGTCAAAAAGAGAAAAGCTGAAAAACTAACAGGTAAAATCGAAAAACCTGAAGATACAGAAGAACGTATTTATGGATATTCTACAAAAGAAGATGAAGGCATCGAAACAATAATAAAAACACCAACTAGCATTCCTAGAGATGTACCTACTCTTGACTCTAGAGTAAACGTAATAAAAGAAAATTCTGTTAATAGAACTTCTTTATTTTCTGAAGATACACAGAATTATTTTAAACAACTTTTTGGCGATGTAATGGAAGATTTAGAGGCAAGAAATTATCATCCGGCACTAAATAAAGTCATTCAATTGATGGATATTCTTGAAGATGAACTTATTAAAATCATCCCAGAAATAACACATCTTTCTCAACTAAAACTTTTTGGTGATTATAAAATTTGCCACTCTTTAAACGTAGCTTTATTTGCAGGATTTTTATCAAAATCTCTTGAACTAAGTCTTGATATTCGAGATGTAATTTTAAGTGGATTACTTCACGATGTTGGAAAAACTAGAATAGACGAAAATCTTGCTTACAAACAAATTTTATATATTCCAGAACAAGCGGAATACGAAAAACACGTAATTATTGGCTACAAAATTATAAAAGAAATTTTCAAACTAGGGAATGTCATTGCAAGACCCGCTCTTGAACACCACGCATTACAAGACGGTTCAGGTTATCCTAAAGGTATTGACCTAAATGGTTTAACTGAAATTAGTAAACTAATTTCTCTATGCAATTACTATGATAACTTAACTTCTAATAGAACTCAAAATACTGTTAAAAACGGCTATGAGGCAGGAAAAGTTTTATTGAGTTCAGGAACTCAAAAATTTCCAGTAGAATTAATTTATGCAATGACAAACCGATATATAATGAACGACGGCAATAATTTTAGCGAAATGATTGGCTAAAATATAACCTCTTTTTTACAGTACGTTAACATTTATTGTTAAAAGAATATGTTTTTCGTACAATTAAATCAAGTATTGAAGAGGAAAATTTATGAGAATTGAAGCTAAGAATTTAGTTAAAATATATGGCGATAGAAGCGTTGTAAATGATGTTTCTTTCGAAGTAAATAAAGGTGAAGTCGTATGTTTGCTAGGCCCTAACGGTGCTGGTAAAACAACAACCTTCTACATGGTTGTAGGCTTGGTAAAACCAAACAAAGGTCAGGTTCTTCTTGACGGAACTGATATTTCTTCTTGGCCAATGAATATTCGTGCCGTTAACGGTATCGGCTATCTTCCTCAAGAAGCATCTATTTTCAGAAAACTTACTGTTGATGATAACATCAAACTTGTTTTACAAATGAACAACAAGTTAACAGAAGACGAAAAGAAACGCAAACTTGAAGAGCTTTTAGACGAATTTGGTATGACAAGACTTAGAAGTTATACAGGTATCCAGTTATCAGGTGGTGAAAGACGTAGGGTAGAACTTGCAAGAGCCTTAGCTGCAAGCCCTGATTTTATCTTACTTGATGAGCCATTTACTGGTATTGACCCTATTGCTATCGGCGAAATTAAAGACAATATCAGAAAATTATCAGAAGATAAAGGTTTAGGAGTTCTAATCACAGACCACAACCCAAAAGCAACTCTTTCTATCACAGATAGAGCTTATATCATATTTGACGGTAAAATCAAAATTAAAGGTAACAGCCAAGAAGTTGCTGTTGACCCTGTTGCTAAAGAATTTTATCTTGGAAAGGATTTCAAACTATAAACCATGGAACGTATCAAAAAGTTATTAAATTTCACAATTTACGATAAATACATTTTTAATCAACTTTTGATTACTACTTGTGTTGCAATTTTACTGTTCACAATCGTTTGGATTGCTCCAGAAATCTTGTTGAACACTATTAAGCGTACAATTGCTGGTATTTATACCCCTCAAAAAGCTGTTTTGGTACTTCTTTTAGAAATTCCAAAAATTCTAGGTAAAGCACTTCCTGTAGGTTTATTATTAGGTACTCTTTTTACCTTCGATAAACTTAGTAAGGATTCAGAATTAACTATATTTAGGGCTATTGGATTATCTTTTAAAAGAATTTTGTATCCTGTAATTACTCTTAGTATTATTGGAACAATTTTGTGTTTTGTTACTTACGATAAACTTATTCCATTAGCTGAAAAAACAGAAAAAAGTTTGGATAATTTCGTACCTTTTGCACAGTATATTTACACACAAAAGGATAAAAACAACGTTCCTCAAAAAAGTATTATCGTTTCAAAATACTGGGGCGGAGAACTGACAAAAGTTATTGTTTTAGATTTTTCAAAACAACTTTATCAGGATTTACACGGTTTATCTAACATTTATATTGCAAAAACTGGTAAGGTTATGCAAGGATATTGGGAACTTTATGATGTAACAGATTACAAGGTTTCTGATGACGGTATTTATACAGATGTTTCAACACTTGATAAAATGAAAATTCTTGAAGGCGAAGAGGCACAAGATGCTGAAACACTAATTGTAAACTCTACAAAAAGAGATAGAGAATTTACGAATGGTGAACTTCATCATTATATAAAACTATTAAAAAGAGAAGAATTGGATGAAGAATATAGATTTATGCTAAACAAATACTTCCAAAGATTTTTCCATCCTTGCGTATGCATATTGTTAGCAATTATGGGAGCTTTGTTAGGATTTTCTAAACCAAGAGAACAAAGACTTATTGGTTTTACAATCGCAATTGCTTGTATCTTTATTTACTATATCACATTACCATTCTTTGATTTACTTGCAGAAAAAGGCGTTCTTCATCCACTCTTAACGGCTGGTATTCCGCCTGTTGCGTTTATGTGTGCAATTTGGCAATTCTACAAATCTAAGGATTTATAATTTATGAAAAAAATAATTTTAGTATTATTAATGCTATTTATCCAATTACCAGTATTTGCAAAAGATATTAGCATTTCAGAAGATAATGGAATTTATCATATTGTTTTATCTGGAAATAAAATTAAAAAGAAAATCGAATTTGTACAAAGCGATAAACTTATAACAAATCAAAACATTCATAATAAATATAATTCTAGACTTACGATAAATACTGGATTTTTTGACCTTAAAAATCAAAAAACAATTTCTTATATCGTAAACAATAAAGAAGTCATTGCAGATCCAACAGAAAACAAATCATTGATGAACAGCAAGGAACTTCAACCATATATGGATAAAATTCTAAATCGTTCAGAGTTAAGAATTTTGAAATGCGGAAGAAAATACAAATATGATATTGCAAGACACAATGACCCTGTTTGTAAATCTTGTACGCTAATATCATCAGCACAAGGTGGACCTCAACTTTTACCAGTTGCTGATATTTATCAAACTCTTGAAGACGAATTTTTTATAGTAAGAAAAGACAACAAAGTCATAAGACAATCTGCATCAGTACTTTTCAGAGCAGCAAGAACCGTTGTAGGTATAAAAGATAATGACTTACACATTTTGATTTTCTCAAACAATGCTCGTAAAACAATTCCAGAAGTATCAATAATTTGCAGAAATTTAGGATTTGAAAAAGCTATGGCATTTGATGGCGGAAGTTCAACCTCGCTTGATTATGAAAACATCCACATAATTTCAACTCAATATACAGGCGATACTGGACGAAGATTAAAATCATTTATGATAATAAATAAGTAAAGTAAAAAGAGTGGCGAAGCCTTTGGCTTCGCCACTCTTTTTACTAAAATATTTTTAAACTTACATTGATGTAAATTCAGCTTTTATCAAGCACAAATCTTCATCAGTTGATTTGTTTTTAACAACGATTGTTGCAACTTTATCATCAAGTTGAACTTCTGATAAAATCACATTACCATATTGAATTTCTTTCTTATAAACCAAATCTAATTTTTTAAGTTTATTTTCGTCTTTAAATTCTTTTGGTAAAGCCTCAAATGCCCAAACAATGTAATTCATATTGTTTACGTGTTGATTTACATCAATATCATCGTATCTAACTTTAAATTCATCCGTATAATCAATTCTTTCAAGAGGGTGAATTTTTTCAAAACTCAAATCGTCTTCTCTTTTTTCAACTTTGCTAAACATTGGAAAAATCTCAAGAGGTTGAGCCATTGATTTATCAGTAAAATTAACCAATGCCCATTGTGAAATAACTCTACCTAAAAGTTCGTTATTTTCTTTATTATAAATTTCAAAATCACGAGATGCAAATAATCTATTTACACCTCTTGCCTCTGTTTTAACGTGCAAATGTTCTATATTTTTAGGATAATTATCAAATTCAATGTGATATTTTAATAAAAACCAACCTAAATTTCTTTTCACAACTTCATCATAACCAAAGCCACCATCATCAGCAGCAAAAGTGGCTATGTCTTGTAAAAAGTTTAAAAGCGAAGATGGTTTCAACACCTTATGATAATCCATTTCACTATATCTTACATCAATATCTCTTTCTCGGAAAAAGACTGAAGTCTTATCTATCATTTAATATATCTCCTTTACAAAGTATTATAATAATCGCTTAAAATTTTGGTGTCAATTTCAATATTCGGACTTTCGCAAACCACAACACCTTTAACATTAAACGATTTAAAAGCTTTCAATAAATCCTTATAATTCATATCGGCATCTTCAAAATTCAAGTGATGTTTTTCGCCTTTTGCACCATAAGCAATACCGGCAATATGTGCGTGGAAGTTTTCTAGAGCATAATCACCAATTTCTTTACCTATTTTTTCAAAAGCTTTGCAAAACTCGTCATACGTATTAAATTCACCATTTGAACGAGCGTGCAAATGAGCAAAATCAACGCAAGGAAGAACTTGTTCAAACTCATTTGACATTCTTACAATTTCGTCCAAATCGCCCCATTGAGTGCCTTTTCCAGTTGTTTCAGGTCTTATCCAAATCTTATTGCTTTTATCTAATTGAGAAAAAATTCTGTCTAAGCCTGTTGCGACTGTATTATAAGTCTTTTCCTTGTCATCACCCATATAATATGCAGCGTGAAATACGATGCTATAGCCACCAAGTTCATTAGTAGTTTGAGCCGTTTCGACTATTCTTTTGATGCTTGCATCGACTTTTTCAGGTTCTTTTGAATTTAAGTTAATAAAAAATGGAGCGTGAGCTGTAAAAATAAAATTTTTATTATTGTTCAAAACAACTTCACGACTCTTATCAGAAATTCTTACTCCACGTACAAACTCAAGTTCAAGACCATCAAGTCCCATATCAGTTAAAACTCTAAGCCCATCTTCGTATGATGATTTTTTAGCACTTGCAGGAATACCTGCTGTTAAAAAATTTAGTTTATCCATAATTATTATTTTCCTATAAATACTTCCCCAACTTTTGGTTGGATTAATTCAATAAACTTCTTAGAATTGCAAACAAAGAAACTTCCAAATTGAACCATTGTAGGGATTACATAACCACCTTTACAAGCAATAAAAATTTTATTATTTTCAATTTTTGCAATTTGACCTGCAGGTAAATTGTGAGGTTTGAAATCATAAGCTGTTTCTACCCAATAAACCTTAACATGAATTCCTCTAAACATACAAGAAGCGTTCAAGAAAGGATTTAAAGCTCTTACAAAACGTTCGATTTCATCAGGTTTTTTATTAAAATCAATAAACAAATCCTCGTCAGAAATACCGTTACCTACAGGAAACTCACCATCAGGTTGTTTTGTTTTATTCAAAATACCAAGTTCATAGTTTTGAAGAACCTCAACAAGCATATCCATTCCCATAAAATTTGTTTTATTAAACAAGGTTCCCATTGTTTCGTTAGGATTAATTTTAAAAGATTTTTGCAATAAAATATCACCTGTATCAAAACCCTCATCCATTAAGTGAAGAGTTACTCCTGATTCTTTTTCCCCATTCATAATTATTGCACTATAAGGGTTTCCACCCCTGTATTTTGGTAGCAAGGATGGGTGAACATTTACAAATCCATCTTTTGGAATCTCTAACATCACTTTTGGAATTTTATAATTAAAAGAACAAACTACAGCAATATCTAGGTTTAATTCTCTTAACGTATTCAAAAAAGTTTCGTCTTTTAAAGACTCATATTCAATAAAATTCAATTTTCTGTCAAGAACATACTCTCTAAATGCTTTATAGGTATTGTGATTTTTCTTAGGACCTACAACCCCAACAAGATTTACACCCTCTCTCAAAAGTCCATCAAGGCAAACATAAGCCATATCAGGAATACCTACAAATAAAACTCTTTTTTTATACATAAAATTCACCACTAAATAATAATTAAACTTCCACTTTAACTCTGTCTTTGATTAAAGATTCAAGAATATCAGCACAATCTGCAACATAATTTTTGCAATATTCTCTTCTTTCTGCAGAACCTTTTTCTAAACCGTGAGAAAGAACCTTACAGCAAGAAACCTTGTGATGTTCTCTAAATCTTTTAACAAATTCATGAGCCATAAGTCTTGCATCCTCTTTATTGAAGATAGCACCAATTACGATTTGAGCACCAGCAATTGCTCCGCACAAACAACCAACTGACATTCCGCCTGAAAATGGAGTTGCAATTTTAACCAAATCTTCACTACAATAACCCTTGTCAGCAGCAGCTTTTACAATGCTTTCTGAACAAGAGTACCAGTTTTTAAAATAGTTTAATGCTAGTTGTTTCATATAAAATCTCCTAAAAAAGAGGACACCACAAAATTTGATGTCCTCTAATAAAATTATACACAAACTGAAGAATATTTTTCAGCTTTTTCTGAAATTGCCTCAGCCATATCTGTTTCTTCCCATGGAACAGCAATATCTGTTCTACCCATGTGACCGTAAGCAGCAAGTTTTTGATAAAATTTACCGCCATTCTTAGCTGGTAAACCTCTTAAATCAAACTTGTTGATAATTGCAACTGGTCTAAGGTCAAATAATTCATTAACGATTTCTGAAATATCATCATCAGAAATTTTACCAGTACCAAATGTATCAACTAAAATTGAAACAGGTTCTGCAACACCAATTGCATAAGCTAATTCAATTTCACATTTTTCTGCGATACCTGAAGCTACAACGTTTTTAGCAACGTATCTTGATGCATAAGCAGCTGAACGGTCAACTTTTGTAGGATCTTTACCTGAGAAAGCTCCACCACCGTGTCTAGAATAACCACCGTAAGTATCTACGATAATTTTTCTACCAGTAAGACCAGCATCACCTTGAGGACCACCAATTACAAATCTACCTGATGGGTTTACTAAAATAATTGTGTTTTCATCAGGTCTAATAGCCTCTTTTTTGAATACGTAATCAATTACGTGTTCTCTAATATCTCTATTGATAATTTCTTGAACTTTTTCATTATTGCTTTCTGTACCAATAACTGGGTCGTGTTGAGTTGAAATAAGAACAGTATGAATTCTAGCTGGTTTACCATCAACATATTCAACAGTAACTTGAGATTTGCCGTCTGGTCTTAAATAATCAACTATACCTTTTTTTCTAACTCTTGATAATCTATAAGACAATTTGTGAGCCAAACTAATTGGTAAAGGCATTAATTCAGGGGTTTCATTACAAGCATAACCAAACATAATACCTTGGTCACCAGCACCAATATCTTCTGTTTCATTTGAAGACGTATCAGCGTTATTGTTTCTTGATTCTAAAGCTTTATTAACACCGCCAGCAATATCTGTAGATTGCTCGTCAATACTTGTTAAAACAGCACAAGTTTTATAATCGAAACCACCGCCATTTTTACCGACATAACCGATGTTTTTAATAGTATTTCTAACAACTTGTGGAATATCTACATAACAGTCTGATGTAATTTCACCACAAACAAGAGCCATACCAGTAGTAACAGTTGTTTCTGCAGCTACACGAGATGATGGGCACTTTGTTAAAAATTCGTCCAAAATTGCGTCTGATATTTGGTCGCAAACTTTGTCCGGATGACCTTCTGTTACTGATTCAGAAGTAAATAAAAAGTTTTTTGATACCATATTTTTCTCCTTAATTTATTATACGCCGGTAAGTTTTTTAATTCCAACCCGACTTACTTAACTCATAAAATTTTAAATCAAATATATACAAAAAGCAAATAAAATAGATTTATTTTTGATGAACGAAATATATTTTGTTGGGGTAGAAACCCCAACCTACAAAAACTGGTTTTTAATATATTTTCGACCATATTTTATTAAATAATTTTCACTTAATGAAATATCTTCAAAGACAAATTCTGTTTGAACGTAGTGAGTTAATTTGTCTTGAGTTGAATTTAGTGAAAATTAATGAAATAAAATCAGGGAGAGAGTTTCTTTTGTTTCGTTT
>DBIX01000061.1:0-6233 GCA_002297005.1 Cyanobacteria bacterium UBA791
TAATTAAAAATTAGTATTTTTATTTATAATAATTTTGTTTTATTGTATTTTCGAAAGGAAAAAGATATGAGTATTTTTGAAGCAGGAATGATGGTATGCTTTGGTGCAAGTTGGCCTATTGCAGCATACAAAACGTTTAAGGCAAAAAGTGTAGATGGAAAAAGCTTACGATTTTCATTTTTAATATTATTAGGCTATGTTTTTGGGATTATACACAAAGTTTTATATAGCCCAGATTTAGTAATAATTTTGTACATATTAAACATGCTTTTCTTAATGTTAGATATTGGTCTTCATATAAAATACAAATACCAAAAAAGAAAAGTATAAAAGTGTTTATTTTTAGAGGTCAAAATGTTCTTATTTAATAGACAGATTATTTAGTGTAACCATTTACCCCAAAGTATTTTTATATTATTTATTGCCGAAAAGTTTTTTAAATTTTTCGAAGATTTTCTTTGCTAAAGCATTATCATCTTCTTCTAAAAAACTATCGTCATCATCTTCGTTAAAAATGCTTCTATCAAATTCATCTCTGTCTTTTTCTTGTTCTTCTTCCTCTTGTTGTTGTTGCTGAAAATAGCCAGTATTACCACCGCTACCGTCACCAACTTTTGAAGATTGCTGAACCATAGGTTGATTAAATTCATTACCAACAGGGTTGAAATTAAAGCTCATAAGAAAATCCTTTTTTTACAGTTTAAAGAATTACGTGTATCTTTTCATCGTATACATGTATTATTCCTTAAATCTCTGCAAGTCTAACATTTATAAAGTCGACTTTTTTCAAAGTTTCTTCTAAGAACAATTCAAAACTTGCTCTTTTTTGAACAGTATTTTCTTGAGAAATTAATTTTGTGCAATTCAATAATTCAAATTGAAGCAATTGAGATAAAAAGATAGTCTTAGAGATTTTGTCTAAAATAGTGAAAGAAGTAACGTAAAAGACTTCATCCTCAACATCTCTGTTTAAAAGAGTTTTGATAGAACCTCTGATTTCAAAGTTCAATTCTTCTTCATTTCTAACAATATTTCTAGCCTCTTTTTTAAGCTCTACAGGATTGTAATCACTTCTATACAACGTATCATTTATAATATCTTCTATAGATTTGTTATCAAAAGGAATCTCTAGTTTAGACATAACTTCTTCAAAATTCAAATTAATAGCACCCTCAATTTCTGCACCAAAACTTGAAGTATTATAGGCTTTTATTTGAGGATTTTCTTTGAAAAAGTTCTGGAATTGTTTGATAAAAATCTCATAATCTTCTCTTGTCTTAACAGGCTCACCTGTAACAGATTTAACAAGAACAATTTTCTTTTCCATACTTCCAATTTTAACTTTATCCTTATCAACTTTTAAATTAACAGCGTAAGAATCAGAACAATATGGAGTATCGTTTTTAAAAGCTAAATCTACGCCTGATAAAATAACGTTTTTGCAACCCAATTCTTTTGCACAAATCAATGCACAAAAAGTTGAAGTTCCGGCAGTTTGGTACAAATGAACATAAGAATTTTTTTCAGCCAAAATTTTTGCTAAATCAAAATTGTTTGGATAATAAACAAAACAACGTTTTTTAAGAACATTATAAAGCTCAGCATCGGCTTTTATATCCACAACAAAGTTTATATCCTTTAATTGAGGAGCATTAAAATTAAAAGTGTGCTTAATATATCTAGTATCAGTAAAGATAGCAAAATTTGGGATAACACCGTGTTCTAGTAAGAAATTTATAGCTCTATTTATTGCAAAAATAACTAATCTATCTGAATATTTTTTAATATAGTCAATATTATCCTTTAAACTTGGACCAGCACCAATTACAAGTGCAGTTTTTCCCTCAAACTTTTTATCCAAAAGGCTTATAGGATATGTTTGACCACTATTTTTTACAAATCTGATACTTGAAGTCACCCATGCTTCAGAATTTTTCTTAATTGTGTTTATGTCAGAAATTTTTATTGCACATGTTTCGTATATTTTCTCTGTAAAAGATTTTATATCATCAGCGTACATACGCATATATTGTTTTAGAAATACAACTTCAACCTTATCATTGATAATATATTTTTTTGAAAGGAATTTGTATACATCCTCATAATCACAAGTCATAAAAAGTCGACCGCTTTCGAGATATTTTGAATAATCTACCATTTCAAAAGCAGTTCGCATAACATTTATGTCAGGTTCAATTAAAATTATTTTGCTATCATATTTTTCAAAAACATAATCAAGCATATAACCAACGCCCAAACCAAAAATGATTATAAAATCAAAAGCACCCATAGAAGATTTTATAGAAGACTGAACCTCGTAAAAAGCTTCTTCTACAGGGTTATCAATACTTTCTAAAGGTATGTTATTTTTAATAAAAATAACATCATCACTTTTTGATTTAGCAATATCAATAGTTTCTCTAGCTTTATCAAAAGAAAGACCAATCAATTTGTCAGCTAGTTTAAGATTACATTTTTTTAAAGATAAAACATTTTGATTAAACATAAAATAAAAATACCAATTATAAACAAAAAAAGCAAGTTTGAAACAAACTTGCTTTTTCCGTCAATTAACTATCGAATTACTCAATAGTGAAGTCAGGAGCACCAAACATACCTTCAATTTCTTCTAAGATAGCAGAAGGTTTTCTAGCTTGGTTACGTGCTGCTGCTCTTCTTTGTGCTTCTTTATCCTTTTCTTCATTAGCATGAGTCAAGTGATGGTAACCTGTACCAGCAGGGATTAGACGACCAATGATAACGTTTTCTTTCAAACCTCTCAATAAGTCTTTCTTACCATCTACAGCTGCTTCTGTAAGAATTCTTGTTGTTTCTTGGAATGAAGCTGCTGAAATGAATGATTCAGTATTTAATGAAGCTTTTGTGATACCTAACAACATGTATTCACAAGTAGCTGGTTGTAAACCATTTGCAACTGCTTCCTTGTTTTCTTTTTCAAATGTTTGCATTTCAACAAGTTCACCTGGAAGAAGTTTTGTATCACCTGGTTCAATAACTTTAACTTTCTTAGTCATTTGACGAACGATGATTTCAATGTGTTTATCAGCGATTTCTACACCTTGTGAACGGTATACACGTTGTACTTCATCTACTAGATATTGTTGTGCAACTTCTGGACCACATAATCTCATAACATCATGAGGATTTAGTGAACCACTTGTCAATGGTTGACCTTTTTTGATTTTTTCACCGTTTGAAACGATAATGTTAGCATCAATTGCGAATTTGATTTCAGTTCTTGAACCGTCTTCAGTTTCTAAATACAATCTTGGCATATCATCATCAGTTTCGATAACAGCTTTACCATCAAATTCTGCTAAAATTGCACTATCTTTAGGTTTTCTACCTTCAAGTAATTCTTCAACTCTTGGAAGACCTTGAACGATATCACCTGTTTTTTGTCTTTCGTACAATAAAGTAGCCAACATATCACCACGTAGTACTAATGAATTTTCTTCAACTAGTAACTGAGTACCTGGGCTGATTAAGTATGGTCTACCTTCTCTTACTACGATTTCTGATTTTGTTACAGAAACAACTTGACCAGAAACTGGTGATCTATCTTCACCCTCTGTTAGTAAGTCGTCTAATTTAACCATATCGCCAGCTTTTACAAGAGGTTTAGTCTTGATAGCAACTTTTGATTCAAAGTTTTCACAAACTAATAATAATCTTCTAGCGTCTTCTTCTGCTTTCTTAATAGAAGCAACACCATCGTTGATTACTAATACTTGTGTTTTTGCAACTGGAGTTTTTGGTTCAATAACGTCACCGTGGTTAACTAATAATTCAGTTTGCATTGAAGAGTTAATTTTTGAATTACCTTCAATTTCACGACGAACGATTAATGTTTCTAATACAACAATCTTCAAGTCGTTATTCTTATCAAGTTCTACCATACCTTTTAAGTGTGATAAGTAGCCTTGCATTTGAAGAACTAAACTTGTTCTTGTTAATGTAGCACCGTCAAGATTTCTAACTCTAGCACCGTCTTTGTATTGTAATTGTGTTACAGGAACGATGTCAATTAAATCATCAGTTTTGTCAAATTTAATTGAAACTTCTTGAGGTTTAATTTTGATAACTTTTACAGGTCTTACCAAGATTTGAATTGGTTTGTCTGTAATGTTTTCTTCATCCAAACTCAATGATGTATCAAGTTCTTCATCTAAATCATCAATATCAGCGAAATCGTCTTCTGAATCCATTACTGTAACGATAGAAGTTTCTTTTGCTTTAATACCGTCAGCAATAACTGTTCCTTTTTTGATAACTTCGTTTTCTTCAACTTTTAATTCAGAAACACTTGATAATGTATGAATTTGACCAGGTCTGATTACAGCTTCGTGAATTACATCGTTGTATTCTTTGATTTCAACGATACCGTCTAAGTGACAATATACGTCTTTAACGATTTCTGTACCAGCTGTAACGTATGTTCCTGATTCAACCATTTTTAAAGCAGAATCTTTGCTTAATTGATGAACTTCTTCAGGAATAAATACTACATCACCTGATTTTGTAATTATTTGATTTTCATCAACCTCAACGTCGATGTATTTAATTTCACCAGAAGATTCAACTGAGCAGTCACCATTAATTAATTCGGCAATAATCATACCGTTTTCAACTGGAGTATCAACTGGAGATTTAACGATATATTTTTCACCAGTTGCTTCAACTGTCCAAAGTTGTTCTTTCTTAGTTTGTTCAAATGTAGCATTTGATGGCATTAATGATGCAATAACGATTGTTAATTCTTTACCTTGAACAATCTTCTTGATTTTATGACCTTCAAATTTTGTTTCTTCGATAACAAGGTCTTGACCGATACGAACTTCACCACCGTGTTCACAAACAGTCAATGTTTCAGCAAGTTTTTCGCCCTCTTTCATTTTTTGACCGTCTTTAACTAATAGTTTTGAACCACTTGGTAAGTTGTAAACATCACCACCAAGAACCCAAACAACACCTTGTTTGTTAGCTGTTCTTGAAATATTACCTTGTCTATCTTTCTTTTCATCAGCAATAAAGTCTTTGAAAATAACTTCACCTGATAAATCAGATGTAATATCTTTTGTAGCTTTTTCTGTTAAACGAGAACCATCCCCTTGTGATACTGGTTCGTATTCAGCAAGTTTGAATCCTTTTTCAACTTCTTGACCATCTGTAAAGAAGATTGTTGCACCAGCAGGAATGTGGTATTTAGTTGTTCTCTTAGCACCTTTGATTTCTGCTTCAACTTCGTACATAGAAAGTTTTACAACATCCCCGTGACGAGTTCTTACTTCTCTAGTTTTTAATTTACAAGAGATTGTACCAGAATCTTTTGCTTCAACAGTTTTCATAGCACCAGAACCTTTGAATACACCACCTGTGTGGAATGTTCTCATTGTTAACTGAGTACCAGGTTCACCAATTGATTGAGCTGCGATAATACCGATAGCTTCACCAACATCAACAAGTTTTTGAGTTGTCATTGCCCAACCATAACATTTTTGGCAAACACCATATTCTAATTCACAAGTTAAACCTGAACGAACTGCAAGTTCTTGTAGGTTTAAGTGACGAATTTTTTCAATATCTTCACGACCCATTGTTGTATTAGCTGTTACAAGAACTGTACCATCTTCATCAACAATATCTTGTGCGATTGTTCTACCTAATAATCTATCGATTAAAGGAACGATAACAGCACCACCATCAGTAATACTCTTTAGCATGATATGTTTTGTACCATGACAATCAGTATCACGAATGATAACATCTTGAGCAACGTCAACTAGACGTCTTGTTAAGTAACCTGAGTCGGCTGTTTTTAACGCTGTATCTACAAGACCTTTACGAGCACCGTATGATGAAATGATGTATTCTGTACAAGATAGACCTTCTTTAAAGTTTGCTTTAATAGGTAAGTCGATGATTTGACCTTGTGCATCTGCCATCAATCCACGCATACCAACTAATTGTGATACTTGTGATAAGTTACCTCTGGCACCTGAGAATGCCATCATATAAACTGGGTTCAATCTATCAAAGTTTTCAACTACTTGAGCTGTTAATTTAGCTGTTGTTTCTGACCAAGTGTCAATAACCTTTGTATATCTTTCTACTTCTGTAATTTCACCTTTTAGGTAACGAGTTGTAGATTTTTCGATTTCTGCTTCTGCTTCGCTTAACAAATCTTTTTTAGTTTCTGGAACTGACAAGTC
>DBIX01000061.1:6338-8541 GCA_002297005.1 Cyanobacteria bacterium UBA791
GCTGCTTTAGCTCCGCCGTATTCAAGATAAATTTGAGATAATAGCTTATTTAAAGCTTTTTTATCCATCTGTTTATTAATAAATTCTGGAGCATTTTTTGTTTGTGTGTACATATTTTCCATTTTTTATTATCCTTAACTAACTTTCTATACAAGTGCCTTTCTAACAGCTTCGTTGAAGATAATTCTTCCAGCTGTAGTTTCAAAACGTTTACCATGTTCATCACGAACAATGATTTTATCGTGAAGCTTGATTACACCTACTTCAAGAGCAGAAATTGCATCTTGGAAGTTATAGAAATAGTGTTGAGCTTCCATACTTTCATCCTTGATAAGAGTCAAGTAGTACATGCCCATAACCATATCTTGAGATGGTGTAATGATTGGTTTACCTGTAGCAGGAGCTAAGATGTTATTAGATGCTAACATCAACATTCTTGCTTCAGTTTGAGCTTCGATTGATAAAGGAACATGGACAGCCATTTGGTCACCGTCGAAGTCAGCGTTGAATGCTGTACATACAAGAGGGTGTAATTGGATTGCACGTCCTTCAACCAATTTTGGTTCAAATGCTTGGATACCTAATCTGTGAAGAGTTGGGGCACGGTTTAGTAATACTGGGTGTCCATCAATTACCTCTTCTAGAATATCCCAAACGATAGGTTCTGAACGTTCAATTCTCTTCTTAGCTGATTTAATATTTTGAACATAACCACGTTCGATTAATTTATTTACAACGAATGGTTTGAATAATTCGATTGCCATTTCTTTTGGTAAACCACATTGATTTAATTTCAATGATGGACCTACTACGATAACTGAACGACCTGAGTAGTCAACACGTTTACCTAATAAGTTTTGACGGAAACGACCTTGTTTACCTTCGATGATGTTTGATAATGATTTCAATGGTCTGTTGTTTGGACCAACAACTGTTCTACCACGTCTACCATTATCGATTAATGCGTCTACTGCTTCTTGTAACATACGTTTTTCGTTTCTTACGATGATTTCAGGAGCACCCATTTCTAATAATCTTTGTAAACGGTTGTTTCTGTTGATTACACGTCTGTATAAATCATTTAAGTCAGATGTAGCGAAACGACCACCGTCTAATTGAACCATTGGTCTTAAATCTGGTGGAGTTACAGGAATTACATCCATAATCATCCAAGTTGGATCTGTTTCGCTTGAGATTAATGAATCTAATAATCTTAATCTCTTGATTAATTTTGATTTCTTTTGAACAGAAGTTACACCATTGTTTAATTCTGTTCTGATTTCTTCTGCAAGAGCTTTAATATCGATTTCGCCAATCAATTCTTTAATAGCTTCTGCACCAATACCAACTTTAAGAGTTGTTTCTTCGTGTTCTAATACGTAATCTTCGTATTCATCTTCTGATAAAAGTTGATATTTTCTAAATTCGCTTTCGCCACCATCAATAACAACATAGTTGTTAAAGTAAATTACTTGTTCTAAGTCTTTTAAAGACATGTCAAGTAAAAGACCCATATATGATGGAATACCTTTTAAGAACCAAATATGTGAAACAGGGGCAGCTAATTTAATGTGACCCATTCTGTGACGACGTACTTTTGAATCAGTAACTTCTACACCACAGCGTTCACAAATAATACCTTTGTGACGAACTCTTTTATATTTTCCGCAATAACATTCCCAGTCTTTTGTAGGTCCAAAAATTCTTTCGCAGAAAAGACCATCTCTTTCTGGTTTTAAAGTACGGTAATTGATTGTTTCAGGTTTAGTAACTTCACCGTAAGACCATTTTAAAATTCTTTCAGGTGAGGCGATACTAATCTGTATATAATCAAAGTAATCAATACTTGTTGACATTTATTATTTCTCCTTTATATACTTTGGCGAAATGTGGAAGTTTTCTTCCACATTTCGCTATTAATTATTTACTAATCACCAAATGTTGTTGGTGTTTCAAAGAAGTTGATATTTAACAATTCTGAGTCAATATCTGATAATGTGCGTTTTGGAGCAGCTTTTCTTAAGTCGTCCATATCGCTCATTAAGTCAACTTCAACACCGTCTTTCTTAGCAACTGTGATGTCCAAACCGATACTTTGTAATTCTCTTACAAGTACTTTGAATGATTCTGGAATACCAGGTCTTGGAATGTTATCACCTTTAACGATTGATTCGTAAGCTCTGTTACGTCCGTTAACATCATC
>DBIX01000053.1:0-1802 GCA_002297005.1 Cyanobacteria bacterium UBA791
TACATTGAGCTTTTTTGTCAATTTCGAACGGCGCAGAGAAAAAGTCCATAAAATATCCACGTACGAGATTTACTGAATCAATACCACAGAACTTAAATTCAGCAGGTATATCACCGCAACAACCACGCCAAACCATACATTTATCGATACCAAATTCTTTAAATACTTTTGTAACTTGTTTTGAATGACCAAAAGTATCGGCAAGATAACCGATAAAATCAGTACAACCTAATGAACGAGAGTATTCTAATCCCATTTTTAAGTTGTGTTCAAAAGCATTTTTATCTGTCAAAAATTCATCAACCAATGTGTAAAATGGACCGATAAATAGACGTTTTTCAGTAATTAATTGTTTTACTAAATCAAATTTTTCAGGACGGATTTCAAGATAATCTTGAAGTGCAGAAGTTTGTCCGTCAAAATAAAAACAAGGTATTTGTTGAGTTTCAAGCAAATCTAAAACATTGTCAAAAACTCTCAAAAGTCTTATTCTGAATACCTCGTATTCTCTATACCATTCTCTGTCCCAATGTGTGTGCAAATATGCAATAACTGTCTTTTTCATGCCTTAATTTTATCACATAAAAAAACGATTGACAAAAGTAGATTTTCGTTTAAGAATGAGGGTATGGCAATTGTATATTTAAGTTTAGGTTCAAATAAAGGCGATAGAGTCGGCTATATTCAACAAGCGACTTCAATTCTTGACGGACTTGATGACACTAGCTTGATTAGAACTTCTGCGTTTTATGAATCAGAACCTTGGGGCGTAGATACTGAAAATTGGTTTGTAAATGCAATGATTGAAATTAAAACCTCAAAAACACCTCAAGAATTGCTTGAAGCATGCCATAAAATTGAAACTCAATTAGGTCGTAATAGAGAGGCTGAAGGTCATTACGGCGACAGAACTCTTGATATTGATATTATTTTTTATGACGACCAAATTGTAAACGACGAAAATTTAACTATCCCACATAAACTATTTCACAAAAGAGCTTTCACAATTGTTCCAATGTTAGAACTAGCTCCGGACTTTGTGCATCCAACTTTGAAGAAAACAATTATGCAATTGCATGAAGAATTAGAAAACCCTGAAATGGTTTATTTGTACGGAACAAGAGTATAAAATGGGAGAAAAAGTTGCGATAATCGGAAGTGGACCGGCAGGTTGCATGACAGCTTGTAACTTGGATAAGTCTTTTGAAATTACACTTTTCGATAAATCAAAACCTCTTAAAACACTTTTGCCAACAGGCGGTGGACGTTGTAACCTTGCGCATGCTGAGTATAATTTTAAAGATTTAGCAAGAAATTATCCGCGCGGTGAAAAGTTTTTGTACTCTGTTTTTTCACGTTTTGGAACTCAAGAAACACTTGATTTCTTTGAAAAAATAGGCATAAAAACTTATACACAAGCAAATGGAAGAATTTTCCCTGTTTCTAATAGCGCTCAAGACGTAAGAAACGCAATTCTTTCAAAACTTCACCACTGCAAATTTAAAGAAGAAGAAATAATTTCAATCAAAAAACTTGAGAACGGTTTTGAAGTAAAAAGTACGCAAGCCAGCTACTATTTCGATATTGTAGTTGTTGCAATCGGCGGAAAAAGTAGCTATAAAATGCTTAGTGACATAGGTCATACAATTGTAGAACCGAAACCGGCACTTGTTGGACTTGTAACAGAACCACATTATAAGGAACTGCAAGGTATTAGCTTGCAAAATATTCTTGTAAAAAGTGGAAAAACTCAAATTGAAGGGGATATATTATTTACAGATAACGGAATAACAGGACCTGCA
>DBIX01000053.1:1896-42452 GCA_002297005.1 Cyanobacteria bacterium UBA791
GAAATTGATTGGCAAAATTTGTTTGATAAAAATCCGCACAAAGAACTAAAAAATATAGTTTCAGAATACTTACCAAAAGCATTTGTAAACGTAATTTTAAAAAATATTAATTTAACTCAAAAAGGTCATGAGATAAAATCTAATACTAAAGTATTAGTCAATAGTACTATACGAAATTTCAAAACTAAGGTAATAAATACAAGAAAAAATGGTGAAACGGTAACTGTCGGTGGCGTATTGCTAAAAGAAATAGACTCAAAGACACTCCAATCAAGGTTAATTAGTGATTTGTATCTTTGTGGAGAGGTTATTGATGTCGATGGTTTTTGTGGCGGATACAATTTACAGAACTGTTGGTCAACAGGTTATATTACAGCAATAGCAATAAATTCTAGACTTCAATAATAATCAGTTTTATAAACTTTTGTAACAATATTCAAAATAACTAATACTTTAGGGTTAGAAAATATCATTCTGTGGTATTATATTAGTACGCTATCTGAATGATTTTTATAAATTGAGCATTGAACATCCTCAAAATGCTTGACTTATATATGTATATCTGATAGGATTAAAACAATAATACAGTAATAAGAAAGTACATGAAAACTTAGAGAAAGGCGAATTATGAAAAAACATTTAGGCTTTACTTTAGCAGAAGTTTTAATTACACTAGGTATCATTGGTGTAGTTGCTGCTATGACAATTCCGACTTTGATGTCAAACACAAACTCTTCAGAAATGAAGACAGCATTCAAAAAGATTTTATCAGCTATGAACCAAGCTGTAACAATGTCAGTTGCATTGAACTACGTAGACTTTGCTGACATTACACAAACAAATACAGCTGATGATTCATTATACCAAATCTTGAATGACAAAATGCATATCGTAAGATTTTTACCAGGTGGTAACAATGCCGATGAAGAAGCAAGCATGATGGGTTTTGCTGAATCTAACTACACATTGTTCTTCGCAGATGGTATGACTTTATCTTACAACCCAGCAAACATGCACCACTGTACAAACTACAACGTTGCAGCTAGAGGTGGACGTTGTGTTGGTATCGTTGACGTAAACGGTAAAAGAAAACCAAACAAATTGTCTAACTGCCAAGCTAGCATGAACCAAGGTTCAAACAACGGTTATGTATCAGCTGATAACGTAGCTTCAGGTGCTACAACTGATAACAAAGGTGTTACTCACCCAGCAGGTGTTTGCCACGATGGTAACGCTCAAATCATTGACCAATTCTCAGTATTGTTCAAAGGTCAACAAGTATTACCAAATGGTTACGCTGCAAGATACGTATTATACAACAACTAATAATTCGCTTAGTTAAATAAAAAAAGACCCGAGGTTGAAAACCTCGGGTCTTTTTTTATTATTGAAATTAAACTTAAACGATAGGACTGCCATCCCACATATTAGGTTTGTATTCTTTACCATCTTTGTCTTTCCAGATATTGTTTTCGAAAACATATTCTTTGCCATCAACAGTTCTTTTTTCACCATTTTTAGGTTGTTGTGGGATATCTTGTTTTGCCCAGAAATCCATTGATGCGACAGAAGTATCATTATCAACATCAGTTTCATCAGGTTTTCTGATAGACTCAAGAACTCCATCTGCGCCAACTTTTCCAACTTGTCCTGCTTGAGTTTGAGCTTGAGCTTGAGGATTGCCGCCATCTACCTTGTCGTCATCGTCAGCAGACTCTATTGCTGTTGTAGCACTAATACCTAAAGATTTTTCTACGCTTGCTATTTTATCTTCTAAAGGTTTTAGCTGTTCAGTCTTAATTTTATCTACTTCTGTTTGAAGAGCTTTCATCTTTTCTTCATTAGACTTATCAACACCTTTTGCTAATTCTGCTTGTAATGTTGCTTTTTCTTCTGTTAATTTAGCTTTTTCAGCATCAGCTGTTTCCTGTAATGATTGTTTTTCAGCAGTTAATGTTTCTTTTTTAGCTAACAACTCTTTAACATTAGTTGTACCATCTGTCATTGATTTATTGTAATCTTCAATTTCTTTAGTTTTTGCTTTTACAATATCATCTTGAGCTTTTTTACCGCCTTTGCCGTCTTTGCCTTCTTTTAATTCTTTAATTTCTTGTTCTTTGGCTTCAACTTTAGCTTTTGCGGTTTCAACATCCTTTGTTAATTTGTTGATTTGCGCGCTATTATCTTTCTTTTGTTGTACTGTTTGACCATCTGCTGTTGTTACTGTTACTTTTTTACCATCTTCTTTTTTAGCTGTTTTTAATTGATTTTCATAAGAAGATAAATTAGATTTCAATCCAGGAAGTTCACCTTCTGCAGCACTAATTTTTGTAGCATAATCAGCTGACTCTGCCTCTGCTTTTTCTTTTGCAGTTTGAGCATCATCTCTAGATTTAACTGTTTCTGTATTTTTACTTTCAATATCTTTAACTTGTGCATCTACAGTAGAAATTTCTGCATCTTTTGCTTCTACATCAGCCATAGCTTTACCATAACCTTGAGTTTTGTCTGCACCTGTTAACTCTTTATCAATTGCTGAAATTCTATCTTGTTTGCTCTTTGTAACAGAGCTATCTGTAGCATCTTGTTTACGTTCTGCATCAAGTCTAGCGATTTCATCTTCTTTGGCTTTAACAGTTTGTTGAATAGCATCGCGTTGTGTTCTTAATGCTGCTAAGTCTTTTTCCAATGTTTTTCTATTAGATTTTGATGCATCAGCTTGGAATGCTTTCAAATTAGCATCAACATTTGTACCTGCTGCAGGCTTTGAAGAGCCTTTTGCACCAGAAATTAATGTTGCTGCAACAGGAGCTAATGCAGTAAGTGCTGACAATGCAATCGCAATTGTCTGAGCTGTTTTAGCACCACCACTACTTGAAGATGTTGTTCTTTCAACTTCATCATTAGTTTCTTGAACTTGAGCCTTTGCTGATTCATATAAACCATTTATTGATGAATTTTTATAAGACATACCGGTACTTGTTTTCAAGTTGGTATACGATGTTGTAGCTTCGTTTAGCTTATTATTTAATCTACCTGCCATTCCTGAACCCATAAGCGTATTCTCCTTTTTTAGTTATACACATAATACCATACAACATGCATGTCGGTATATCATGATTGAAACTTTAATAAAAAAGGGCGAATGTTAACAAATGTTAACATTCGCCCTTTAATTGTTATCTCTTTACGATTGTTTCTTTTTAGTTGGATCTTCTGCTTGAGCAGTTTGTTGTCTTTGTTGAGTTACTTGTGCTGTTTGAGTTTGTGTTGTGGAAGTTTGAGTAGTTCCTGCTGACTTCTTCAATTCTTCCAAAGCTGTTTTTAATTGTGTAACTTCATTTTCAAGTTTAGTCTTTGCAGCAACCTTATCTTTCATATCTTTATCTTTGTCTGCAATGTCTTTGTCGGCTTGAGCAACTGCCTCATCGGCTTGTCGTTTTGCATCAACAGCAGCCTTTCTTTCAGCTTCTTTTGCGTCAATATCTTTTTGAATTTCTGCCTTTCTTGCTGTTTTTTGTTGTTCAGCTCGCTTAATTGCTGCCTCTGCCAGAGCAATCTTTTTCTTTGCTTCTGTAACAGCTTTTTCTTTAGCAGTATTTTTAACTTGAACTACTTGAACTTGACCGTTTACAACTTTCTTTTGTTGAACCATATCTGGCATTGCTTGAGCTTTTGTTAAGTCAGTTTCTCCTTGCTTTTTATTTGCTTTTTGAGTTTCTATATCTTTATTTAAAGATGCTAACTTTTCGTCAGTTTCGTCATTCATTGATGCTGTCAACTTATCCCTTGCATCTTTAGCATCATCAATTTCTTTTTGTTTAGCAATAGAAACCTTGCCTTGTTCTTCTTTTGTTGTTTTTGCATTGGCAATTTCACCTTCTAATTTTTGAATATCTGTTTTATAAGTACTAACTTGTTTTTCTGCATCTGCAATTTTTTGAGTATATTCTTGAATTTGAGTTTGTTTTTGTTGTGGAGTTATTTTAGTATCTGAACTTGCTGATTTACATGCTTTGATTGAAGAAATCAAACTCATTGCTTGCGGAGCTAATGTTGCAACAGCAGAAATTGTACCAATAATAGCTTGTGTACGTTGTTGTTTTTTCAATCTATCATTTACAGCTTTAACTTCCGCTTCTGCACTCGCTTTTACATCACCATAAACTGATGTAAAAATAGAAGTTTGCTCATTATATTGTTGAGTAACTTTTGATAGTCTTGCATTAAATCCAGCATTAGAGCCTACACCAGAGGTTGAACCTGTTGATGTATTGTTATCTAATCTTGCTTTAATTTTATCGAATGGATTTGACATAACACACGTCCTTTTTTCTATACACGATACCTTCAATTATCATGTCGGCACTTCAAGACATGAACTTTAGAGGTTTTGAGGTTTTTGTTAAGTTTTTGTTACAAAGATTTCTAAGCAAATAAAAAGGGACATTCATCTGTCCCTAGTGTTAATGTTGTCATGTGTTTATTAAAAAGTTTTTGAAATTATGCGTTAGCTTTTGCTTTTAACATACCTGCTTTTAAGCCTTGAGCCAAGTCTGAACGACCATTTTTTTCATAAATTTGAGTCATAGATTCTAAGAATTTCATACTATCAATATTTGAAGCCTTAGCTACAGGAGCTGACATATTTTGTACAGGTCTATTAATACCCAAGTTCATTTTGTTTTGATTAATTCTTGAACCAACTGTTGACATAATTCTTGGTTGAGGTGCTTGTGCTTGTTGAGAACCAGCAACTTGAGCTGATGTAACAGGTCTTTTCATCATAATGTCAGATGACATGTATGGGCTCTTTGTACTTGCTTGGTATGCACGCATGCCATAACCAGCGTTTGAACTTACTGACGTTTTTACAACCTGAGGAGCAATTGGTTGTTTTTGAAGTTGCGGTCTTTGAATGTTCATTGCTTCTTGTGGTCTTTCTAAAGACATAGGTCCTACAACACCACCGCGCATTGACATATCTTTGTACAAGCTCAATTCTCTATCTTTTAAGCTTTGTGCTAAACCAATTGCTGTATCAGGTTCTTCTTTCTTGAATAATTTAATACCGCAAAATAAAATTATACCGATTAAGCCTGTTGATACGATGTTTGAAATATTACCTTGTCCTAAGAAGTTTTTAATCATTGCGATTAAACCAGACATTGGACCTTCTGAATCCATATCTTCTTCGTCAAATTCTTCGTCATAAACAGGTGCATAAGCATCTACAGGTGCAGATAAAACAATTTTATCTTTATTTGAATGTTTTTTGTTTGCTTTCTTTGTTGAACCACCTAAAACAGCTTTGTTATTAGATGCTTCTAATGTTGATTCTTCTGTATTGAAAGTTACAGCAGAATTAGCAATATTGTTAGCTTGGATAATGATATTCAAAGCATTATCGCCAACAGGTTCAACCATTACGCTATCAACTTCTGCCGCATTTTTATAAATTGTATTTAACGATTTTGAAGGTTTGATGTTCTTCAAAGTTAAAATCATATTATTTGAAGATTGAATTGTACGTTTCATATTTACTTCAGATTTTGTATCTAAAGTAATATTATATGTATCCTTCAATGAATCAATCTCAATTGAATTCAACACATTCATTTTTGCTTCATTGGCTGCATTTGCACTCATTGCAGTTACAACTAATATCATTAATGTAGTGATTAAACGTTTCACAATTCCACCCCTTGTTATTCATTAACACTCTGATGTCTTTCTTCTGACATTATTAGTTTATCTGTTTTTGCATGTCATGACATCAATCAATGGATTTAACTTAGAGTAGACCAAAAGATCAATAAAAGTTTAACAAATAAAATAATTTAAATACAAAAAAATAACAAGACCTGAAAGCCTTGTTATAAATGGAGCGGAAGACGAGACTCGAACTCGCAACAACCTGCTTGGAAGGCAGAAAATACCAATTTTTATTATTTTTATAGTTTTTACTATCTTTATATTATTGTATTATAACCGTTTTACATTTTTATTATTTTTATAGTTTTTATTATTTTTGTGAACATTTTGTGAACTTCGTTAGCAACCTTTATAATTATCAATTGCTTGTTTTCTGTTACCCTCTGCCTTATATGAAATGTGAATCCATATATTACCGTCTGAATCGTATTCGTATAACATTTGGTCATATACGAGTCCTGAATTTTTAATCCAGTTAAATACCTCTTTTGTATTTACACCACTTACAACAAAATCAACTGCTTGACCGTATAAATGTTGAGAATTTTTAGCTGGTTTTCTTCCTAAGTTTTCTAATTTTTTCCAAAGTGCGTAAGAGCGGTAACCACCTGTTACAATTATAGGTTTTTTAAAATGTTCTCTAATTGGTTGAAGTACGTAATAAATAACATTTAACAAATTGTCCAAGTGCTGTATGGTTGGCATATTATTAATGTTATATTTTATTGCTGTGTCTGATTTTATTAATTCTGAAATTTTGAAATATAGTTTATTGCTCATTATTTAATTCTCCAATAATACTCTGTTAAGTAACTAACTGCATCGAAAATGTGAGATAAAAATTTACTATCTCTATCATTTTTGATTTGATTGATTGTTGGTACATCTATAATTGTTGTACCAGGTTTAAAAGATAGATTGTAAATGTTGTACAAAATCCATTTACATTTTCTAGGGTCAACGAATAAATGTCTTTGTCCTTTGGTGTTTTTTACCATAGCATTGAATGAAGCGATACGGTTGATTATGGGTGGGTTATAATTTCTTAAATCAAATTGAACTTCTTGCCTACTATAATTTTTATAACCAGTTTTTTTACTGTACTCATCAAGAATTTGTCGCATTGTTGCGTAGTTAGTAAATTCAGACTGAGTACTTCTATTGTCACCTGATGCGTCACCATTTATAATTATTTTTCCTTTATGGCTTGGGTAACGTCTGATAAATTCTTTAATACATTGACTCGTGGTAGTGTTTTCAACTACAATTTCATCAAAAAAGCAAACATTTTTTTCGTCTATATGAGCTACTGCCCAACTCATTGGGTCAACGTTGAAATCACAAGTTAAATGTAAATCTAAGTTAGGATTATACTTAAGATTTTTTAGATTATCATTAGAAAAACCTTTTACAACTAATCCGCTTGCATAGTCGCCAAACTCCCCTAAAACATTAATTCTATAATATTCAGGGTCATAAGCATTTTTTAGCCCCTCTACATAATCGCTCGGTAAATAAATATTATTTGTTGTTGGAGCTATAATAAGCCTATAATTAGGTTGCTTTTCTTCTACAAACCTTTTACTTATCCAACCTTTACTTGCTTCAGGGTTTGTATGTCCAAAAAGTCTATAGCGAAAATCGACCCAATCTTTACCTCTGTAAGTATTTCTTAAACGACCCAATAGACCTTTTATTGTAGAATCACTTACCTGTGAAGCTTCTTCTATTTCAGCCCAATGTAGGTCCATTGATTTAAACCCCTCAGGGTCGCCAAGCTGATTGAAATAAATCTCAGAGCCATTTTTAAAAGTTATAAGCTTATCTACCTTGTTATATTTATAGTCACGATTTCTAACAAAACCGAGGGCTTGTAAATGCTCAAAGTATTTTACAAGTGTAGTTTTTCTTACAAGCTCGTATTCTTTAGCTCCTACAAGACCTCTGCAACCTGGATACTTTAAAGCCAGTAAAATACCCAATAGAGAACCGCAAAAAGTCTTACCTGAACCAAAACCGCCCTGATATATTGCAATATCCCTTTGGTAATTATGAGTTATCTCTAAAAACTCTGCCTGTTTATCTAATAGCTGGTACTCCATAATCGATTACTCCAATGCCAAAATCCCATTTTCTTGTATTATTTTTGCTTGAAATGGTAGTTCTCTGTTATATTTACTTAGAAGATTGTATAGCTCAGGCGAAGAGGTGAATAAAACTCTTGGTTCATTTTCGAGTATTAAGTTTATCCTCATACTGATACTTCCTGCTTTTTTCATAGAAGCAAGAACCCTAAAACCCATAATGTCAACTGTTTTATTGATAACATCTATAATTTTGATTTTTGTGCCTTTAAATCTGCAGAAGTTTTTATCTTCTTCTTTGGCAAAATCCTTAAATCTTTTCATTCCATTTCTTTCCTTTCAAATCTTTTCCAAATACCTTTTGATAGTTGTCCACACTATGTTTCATCGCCCACAATTTCCAGTCAGGAAATGCTCCAAAATATTCGCAACAAGTTACGAATATGAGAGTCGATAAGTAACGGTTGTTGCGGATTGCGTTATGGTGTTCGCATAGGTAATCGTGCAAACAACTAGCCAATTTGAAACGTGGGTCAGTTCGTTGACCGATTATTGCCCACGCAAAAGCTGGTACATTTGCCCCATTCCAACGATATTTTTTTGGAACTACAAAATAATATCTTTCCTTTTTATAAGTTATCCAAACTTTTATACTTTTTGTCGTAATAAAAGGTTTCTTTTTTGCTTCCTTAAGCTCTTTACCCTTAAGCCCTAAGCAAGAAACATCATCAAGCAACTTATCAGGATTAACACTATCAAATGTAATTATTAAATCTTTTCCGTATATACGCAAAAAGTCCGTAAGTAATAAACTCATAATTACTCCTAAAATCTAAATATAATCTTAAATTCTTTCTTAAAATTTTCCCAAAGGTACGCCCACAGGGTTAAGCGTGGGAGTTCTTTATGGTGAAAGCCGTGGTCGATTTTGTTTGCGGTCTTGCACGTTTCTTCCGCAGTTTTTATCTTAATTCTTCGCATTTGTCCACTCTTTATAGAACTTATTAATCTTTGCGGACAATTCAGGACCTAAGAACTCGTCCACATTGTTAGAATCAGACAACGTAAATTCTCTAATTTTGTCAATTTCCGCCGTAGTAAAGCGTTTATCAACTTCTGCATTAAAGTCCAATTTCTTCAGCCCTCTTTTTTTCTAGCAATTTTGCTATTGTTTGTAATATTTCAACGTCCAACGCCACCTGAACATTATTAATAATAGGCTCAAATAACATTATTCGCCCTCTTCTTCGGTTGTTTCTTGTTCTTCTGTTTCTTCCGCTGGAACTTCAGGAACTTCTTTTGGTGGTAATTTCTTAAATTGAAATAAATAATCTAACTCATCTTCTGTATAACCCAACATAGCCCCAAGCTGACAAATATAAGGATGACTTCTGTAGAAGTTATTTGCTTGCAGTTCTATTTTTAAGGCTTTTACATCCATTGTTTGAACGTTTGTTTTAACGTATTCCAGCAAATCCTCAAAGTCCATTTTTTTATCTTTATATATTGCACGTTCCACGTCTGCACGTGTAAGGCATAGGTTGTTAAGACGTTCACGTTCTTCGGCTTGTTTTTTTGCCTTAAATTCTTCCGTATCTCTTAAGTCGGTAAATTTTTTGTCTATGATGTCCCACTCGTCAGGGTGTTCTGAATAATATGCCCATTGTACGTCAGTACACGTTGCTATATAACCCTCTACTGGAGCGTTATATGCTCTTTTTTCGTTGTCAAAATATATTGCCATTTTTTATTTTCCTTTCTTAGTTACTAAATAATTTGCTGGGTGATTAACCCTAGTTACTTGCTCTGTTGCGGTTATTTGCATTTCTACTCCAATCCAAGCGTTAGTTGTGTGGTGATATGCTCTATCTGTTACAACAAAGGCATAATATTTATAGAAATTAGGTGAATTAACATTTATTGTTAAATTTGCGGTATAGCCCAAACCAGTTAATGTTATTAAATCTGTCCAGTTAACCCCGTCGTGTCCGCCCTGTATTTTTAACCCTTTTGTGTAGTAGAAATTTTCTGCGGTTAATTGTAACAGCGTTATTTTACTAACTTTTAACGGATTTGGATTATAGAATATAATCCACGGAGTTACATTATCAACCCTATAATATCTGCTTACGTCATTTTGGTTTGTATAACCGTCAAATAGTCTATATGTATTTGCCGTATTCTTATTGTCCACTACCGCAAAGCTATCACCGTGCAAGACTCCGTTACTTGTTAGGATAGGTTGGATAAATACACGTTCTACGGTTTCCTCATCTACCCCCCCCCCTAAATACGCTCTATTATTGCATTTCAGACATAGTTTATTATTAACTTGGATTTTTTCGCTATCTTCTAACTGGTCGTACTCTGCTTTAATGCAAGTTTTTAGATTGGTTTCTTTAGATTTGCAAGCTAGTAACGTCCAGCGGACATTGTTACCAACGTTGTAGCCTGTGTTATAGGCTTGCGTTCCGCCACAACCAAATTTATAGAACGGTTTATCCTCTAAAGGTGTTTCGATTTCGATAGTGCCGTTAGACACCGCCGTAGCGTTAACTACAAGCGTTTTGCTCGTACCGTCCTTATAGTATGCCTTTATGTAATGGTTGCTTACCGTGTCGCCACCGCCGTTATGTCCTACATTAATACTAAACTTAAGATATACTAAGTTTTCTTTATTTGTTGTTACTACCATCTCATTGGGGTTATTACCCTGCAAAAATGCCATATATAAAGATTTTTCCGCCACAGATACACCACGTGGAGCAGTAACATTCTGTAAAGATAAATCTAAGTTATAATCCCCAGTTTCTACAACTTTTTTATAATATTTTTTATTCGCAAAACTCTTAAATGTGTTGTGTAGGCACTTTCTATCGCTTTCTTCCTGTGCCATATATTCCACAAAGGAGCATTCTACCCATTCGTTATCCTGTTTTTTATAATATTTAGCCATTATGCTCCCTCGTAGTAATAGAATTTACCAGCTACAGAAGATTTGAAATGCACGCCAGTAGCAATATGCACCTCTAAGGCTGGGCGTGTTGTAGCTACGCCGTCTTTAGTTATAGTTACACTTGCTACGGAATTAGCAATAAATTTACCATCTTTAGTAAACACGCAATCTGTGTTAACCGCTACAGACTTAGCACTTGTATAATCCAAATCTGTTGCTGTATAAGGAACTAAATCTAGCTCGTCCTCTTCTTGCTCTAGAATGTTATCTGCGGATATTTGCGTGTGTAGATTTACATCTGTTAATGGACTTGTTGTTGTGTATTGTAGAGAACTTAGAACTTCTGTTAGAGTTCCGTCTGCTATTTTAATTCTCGCAATTTCTGTTGCAGTTTCACTTGCAGTTGTAGTTATAGAGATAGAGCTAGTTACTTCTTGCGTTTCTTCGTCTGTTGTGTCTATCTTGTATACGTAATATATGCCGTCCGCATAACTGCTAATATCAACTGCCGTAAAATCGGCATAATCCCCACCAAAAGCTACAGTCTTAGCTACACCATATACTACATTATGGTAAGATTTAATTGTAGCTCCAAGAGAGTCTTTGGCTCTTTGGTCTAAGTTATCCCAGTCAATATTGTCAAGGTTTCTGTTGGCTTTGTTGCTTATGCCTGTCTCTTCAATAATTTCAAGAATTTCTTCATCTTTTGAATCAATAGCACTTGCTAGTGTTTGAAAATTTTCGTTTACTTCTTCAGCTTTAGCTTTTGTTCCTGGCACAAAAATATTAGGTATTGTGGTTGTCATTTTTCCCCCTATCGCTTAAAATTACAGAATAGATACTGTCGATTTTCTTTTGTATATCATCTAATTGAGATTTGAGGTTAGCTGATTGCTCTTTAGTTGCGTACTTGTCCGCAACGTCATTCAAAATCTCTCGATGTTTTGCTTCTAGCTGAGCTGGAGTTACAAATAAGTTCATTTGTACAAATATTGCCCCAACAACTAATGCAACTGGTAAATATCGATGTACAATATCTAAATCTAACTGCTCCCTTTTTTCTTCTTCCATTTAACCCCCTAACTGTTGTTTTAATGCTTTCATATATATTTTTTGTTGTATTTGAGGTGGTACTTTGTTTTTATTCATATCATCAACCAATTTATTTATTTTATCTTGGTTTTGTTCTGTTAGAGCTTGACTCATTTTATCTTGATATTTAACG
Organism: Cyanobacteria bacterium UBA791; assembly: GCA_002297005.1. Classification (GTDB taxonomy): domain Bacteria; phylum Cyanobacteriota; class Vampirovibrionia; order Gastranaerophilales; family Gastranaerophilaceae; genus UBA791. Next base: position 13,877 of record DBIX01000053.1, read on the forward strand.
GTATATGTTTTTCTTATATCCTGTTTAGCCCAAGATTTGGCTTTTTGTATTTGTGCATAACTAAGTCCGTCAGAAATAGCCTTTTTATCAATTTTAGATAAATCACTTATACCTCTTCTTTCAGCTTCAATGTAAGCATTTTTTAGTTTATAAGGAGTTATGCCTTTTGAAGTTTGAGCGAATAAATCCCATACGCTTGATTCGTGATGTTCACTAGTTGCATTTTGTACGATAAATGGTAATGCCTTTTTAAGTCCTGTTTTAGCTCTACCTGTCCAAAGTTCTTTACCCTCTTTTTTAGTTGCATTTGAGCCATAGCCATTCCAAATATCTTGATTTAAAAATGCATCCTTGCCTTGAATTTTGTTAACAATACTACTTGGTGACATTCCAGTTACCACCTCAGCCGTCCATTGGATAGCTGGGGCAGTTTTTGCAGATAATTTTTCAAGTCCTTTATGAGAAGCAAGTTCAGGAACTTCTCTAAATTGTTTACCAAGTCTTAAATATCTTGCTGTTCCGTCTGAATTTCTGCCAATAAATATATAAGGCAATATTTTATCAAACAAACCGTCAGTAGCTACGGAATTACCCCAAATTGTATAATCTTTTAAGGTAGCGTTTGTATAATATTCAGGGTGTTCTTTTTCATCTCTTTTTCTATTAATAAAATTAATTGCATTGTAGAATAAAGTCATAAATATAACTGATGTAACCCAAAATTTTACAGCATTTTTATTGCGTATTGAGTCTGCCTGTTTGCTATCAGTCATAGAACCTAATCCCATTTGTTTAGCAAATGTTTGTAAATTTTTAACGAACTCATTTTGTCCGTTTCTTGTATTTAGCATAGTTGATACTTTTCTGTTTGAGAACAATCCCATAAACTGACGAGTTGAAGATAATAACCAGTCAGGCGATAATAAAATTCGTTTAGCCTTTTTTAATTGACTTTGTTTTATTCCCAAATTTACCCAAACCTGACCACCAAATGAGTCATTAATCCATTGGCATAATTCTCTGCGATTATCAACTGTGTTTTTACCTTGTTCTTGAAGCTCTTGGACCTTAATTTTATAACATTCTAATTTGTAATTGTTATGTAAATAATTCCATAAAATTTTATTATTAGATTTTACTGCACCTGATACAAGTCTTCCTAATCCAGGGATTTTTCCAATGCTTGAATCAATAAAGCTTTCAACCATATTGCGGTCAAAATCTAAAGGCGACCCAAGTTGCAAGCCGTCTTTTATAGCTTGTCTTGCAACCGAGTCCTGCTCGTAAATACTATAATTACCTGATTTAACTTGTCTAAAGATTTCAGCTGGGTTTAAAATTTTTAACGTATTTTTAATGCCCATATTACCGATTGCAGACTCAGTTAAAGCCCAGCCGTGGAAACCGCTCAACCCTAGTGTAGTTTGTTTTAACGTTGCGTTAAATGTATCATAAGCTTTTACAAGAGTACTCTCTTTTTTGGTTCTTTCAAATACGGTTAAAAGCGTATCGGCAATATCAGGATGTACCTTAACACCTGATTTACCCATTAATGTAGTGTCATTACCTGAACCCATATAAACCCATTTACTTAATGCTGGGTGGTCTATTTCTACCCAATCACTTGGAGCTTTTGAGCTTGGTAAAACAAGTTTCTCTTTACCTAATTTTAGATTTTTAACTTTACTTGCTAAGATACTGTCGTGTGTAGCTTTAATCAATGAGTCTGTAGAGATTTTTGAAATTTCAGCATAGTCAAGTGTTTTAGGAATGAAATAGACAATTTCGCCGTCTTTTTCTATACCATTAATGCCCTCTAACAAAGTTTTGATAGTTCTTTCTTTCGCAAAGCCTGATTGTGTCGAAAAATGATTAGTTAAAATACTTCTTCGTTTATCGTTTTTGATATTCCAAATGTGTGAAATATGATTTTCGATACTTTCAGCAGTTTCCTCACCGCCTTTAGCCAATTTGTAGTTTTCGTAATATTTTTCTAAATGTCTTGATAAACCGTCAGCAAGGTTTCTAATTCTTAATTTATCCTGATTAGACAAAGCTCTAAACACATTTTTTAAATCGTTTCGTTCAAGCTTGTCAGGGATTTCTGTTCGTTCACGTAAAAATGGAGCAATCTCTCTAACCATTTTGTCGGTAATTTTTAACCCTGTTTTCTTGCTTAAATCTTTTGCAATAGCTTTTGACATATTAATAAAGCTATTAATATGTTTGTTTACGTCTAATCTATCAATCTCAATGCCAGCATACCAATTACGTACTTCTTCTTTTGCTTTCTTTTGTGGGGTAGTGTCGCTAGTTGAAATTTTTGTTTTATTATTTAGTGTTTCCTTTGTCGGAATATCGGAAATATTTTTAGCGTTACGAAGTCCGCTTAATCCGATACCACTCTTCTGTGTCTTCCCATTGGCGTGCGTAACATTGCTTCTGAAAGTTTTTTCTTGTCTGTTTCTGAAAGTTTTTCTTCTTCTTGCAAAAGTTTTACAACGGCGGACAAAATCGCTGATTTTGATTTCGCCTTTAACAATTTTTCGTAATATGGTAGTAGTGGTTCTGGTAGGTCTTTTAAAATTGACATCGTAGTTACCGTTCATCCTTTCTTTTGCAATATCTTCGTTGATAAGTGCTATACCCTCAAGGGTATCATTTAATAATTCTTCTTTTGTTTTTCCTTTTATATCATATAAAAAATACTCCATTTTATGCAATAGGTCAAGTTTATTAAGCTCAAAATCCAAAAGGTGTGTGTATTCGTGAGCAATAATTTCAGGTGTTGCATTTTTATCAACATAAATTGTTTTTGTCCCAGGGTCAAAATATGCATCATAATCATTACTTAATTTTTCCTCAGGTATTATTCTTACTTCTACGTTGTCGTGTTTAATATCAAACAAATCTTTAATAGCATTAAATTCAGGGTGATTTCTAATTTCGCCCAACGTGCTTAACACTCTACCGTCGTTTATAATTTCCTTATCCCTCAAAAAGAAAACTCTTTTTTGCTCTTTATTTAAAAAATCAGGAATTTCAGCATTAATAATTTTTGAATGCTGTATATTTTTTTGAGCTTGATTATACAAACTATCAGTATCGTTATCAAATTCTTTTATAAGCTCAGGAATTGTTTTTCCTAATTTTCTTGTTGTTTCATATTCTTTTTGGTATTCAATACGTTTTTTTTCAGTAGCTTCTTTAACATTTTTAATTTTATTTTCTACGCTTTCGATTTGTTTGTTAATATTTTCGATAGAATCTTTGCCGTTAAAATCTAATTCTAAACGTGCAATTCTATCTTTTACATTTTTCAATATTGAAGAGTATTTAGAAACATCTTTTTTGTATGAATTTAAATATTCTAAATTTGATGAATATTGCCAACTTTCTTTATCTTCTATATCTTCAAGTTTTTCTTTGTATTCCTTTACTTTATTTTTCGAGTATTCAAGACTATTTTCTGCTTCTTTTAATTCCCTTTGATAATGTTCAGAATTTTCTCTTAAGCCCTCAAGTTTACTTTTTTCATTTTTTAGTTTTTGTTCTTCAATTTGAGCGAACATCTTAGCTTTTTTGTCAGGGTTAGTGATCATATTAATTTTTTCTTCTGCTGTACTCAATTCAGAAGTGTCAATATAATCTTTATCACCGTCCATAATGTTATTAATTCTTGATGTCTTTTCATCAAGTTTTTGAAACATAAAAGGGTCTGAGCTATTTTTTAATAAAGGTACGACAACTCTAATATCATTGTATTTATTACCTCTTCGCCAAATTCTACCTACTACCTGTAAAAAGTCAGTAGGATTCCAATCCATAAATGGAACATATAAAACTGAAGAGTTTTTATTTAAGTTCATACCCTCTTTCATTTTATTTGTACCAATTATAAGTTTGATTTTGCCTTTTTCATCGTTAAAAGAGTCAGTAATCTCGTTGATTTTATCATCATTTACACCGCTTTTAATTAATGCGATTTCATCGGCTTTATAAATACCTTTATTGATAAAATATTGTTTTAATTTTGGCAAGAAATCTACACCAACAGGCATATATACTAATTGTGATGTTGTAGGGTCTTTAGCTTTCATTGAAGCGATAGCTTGACAAACATAATCTAATTTAGGGGCTTTTTTGATAAATTCTTCAGGAGTTACATCTAAATTTTTTGTATATATGTCAGGTGATAAAGTTGCAATACGACCTTTGTTTATTGCTTTAAGGTCCGAACCGTCATTTTTCTTTTTACCCTCACCGCTTATAAGGTTTCCGTCTTCGTCAAGTGCCATTCCTACAGCTTCAGCTTCAGCTTCGGCTATAAGTCTTAATTGTTCATCAGTTGGCTCTAATATTACACGTTTAGTATGTTTATTTGGTCTTTTAACTCCAGCATCTTCAGCACTTCTGATGAGCATACAACTATTAATAACACTTCTTAAAGATTGCAAGTTTTTAAACCCTGTTGCAATTTGTTTAAATACAACTTCGTTCTTATGGTCAACTACCCAATCTGCCCCAATATCAACATAGTTTTCCATAAACTGATAAACGTTATAAATACCCATTTTATCAAGCTTATCTTTTGCTAGATAAGAAAGCATATTGAATACTTCAAGAGGTGAATTATTAAATGGTGTAGCTGTCAACATAAACACATTTCTATTGTTATTGTTATTCAATATGTATTGTGTAGCTAAAAACATTCTTTTAGCCCTTGTTGATTCTGCACCTGTAATTTTAGAATAAGTGTTGCCTTGTTGTCCGTCAGCTTTTGCTTCGCCAAATAAATTTTTGAAGTTGTGAGCTTCGTCAACTGTAATATGGTCAAATCCTAAGTCTTCAATAGTATGTGTTTTTTTATTTCCAGCTTCAGCTTTTCCGATAAATTCTTCATTACGCTCTTTTGCTTTCTCCCTACCTCTTTCAGTAGAACTTCTGTTAAAATCCTTATCTCTAATACTATAAGTATTAGCTTTTAACTCTTCTATTGTTTCAGGTTTATACCATAAGTTATCCAAGGCTTGGAATGTAGCAACTGAAAGAGTGCCGTCTTCAATCTTTCCATTAAATTTACTAAGATTATCTAAATCATTTACTTTGATATTAGGAAAAGCTTCGTGGATTTCATTAATCCAATTAGGTTTAACTTGTTTTGGTACGATAATTAAAGGCTTTTTACATCTGCCCATTTGCATATTTTGAACAGTTGAAATAATACCACTTAATGTTTTACCAACTCCAACCTCAAATCCTAATAAACCAACCCCTTTGTTTGTAAGGAAGTTTACACCCTCGACTTGAACATTTTGAAGTTTTAGTTTTTTGCCGTAAAATTCAGAGTTTAATCCTTTTACAATCATTGGCATTTTGGTATAATCAGGAGTATATAAACCATTAAAGTTTCTATTCCATTTATCAACCAAATCTTTTTTAACTTTATCTGAAATCTCAGTATTAAGAAAATCTGCAAAAGTCTTATCAACTGTATTCTTTAATTTAGTTAAAAATTCTGCTCTTTGATTTGCTTTTTCCTCTTTTGTTGGATTGCCGTGATAACGTGTATCAACCCTATCACCACGAACATACTTATTAATATCCCAAGAATTAATACCGTTACGTTCAGAATTTGTAAGACTATAAACATAATCCATATATTTTTTATCTAAAGAAGTTTCTTTAAATTGGTCAATGCCTGTATATGGGTCGTGGTACATTTCAGTTGTTACGTATTCCCTAATAAAATCACTTGTTGGAGTAAGTCCTATATCTTTAAGCTCTTTTGGTTTAGGAAGTACGCTTTCTAATTTTTTACGTTGCAAGTCTTTTTGCTTATCTGAAATATTTTCTTTTTCAAGAGCGTCTAATTTTTCGTAAATATTTCCTTGCATATAGTTAAAATCATTATAAAGTTCGCCATTAAATTGGTTTACCTTTTCACCTGGAGTATATTTACTTTTTGGAAGAGTTCCGTCAACTTTAGTATCTGCAAAGTATTGTAAGTCTTCATCAGAAATTTTATTTTCGTGTTGATATTCAGTATATTCAACACTTCCTTTAATTTCTATATTGCCTTGAGTTTTTACCTTTTTAGCCGTTCTTTTTGTTGGGATAGGTTTATGTTTTTCAACTATGGTTTCTGTTTCCATAATTTCATTTTTATTAGCTTGAATATTATCAACTGCGTTTTTATCACCCTTAATATAAGTTTCTTCTTTTCCAAATCTATTTTTTCTAAATCCAACCTCACCTAATATATTTTCAGGATGTTCATTAAAATATTTATCTGTATTGAATTGAGATACATTACCAATTTTTGAAGTTATCTTTCTTAAGACAATAATATCAGTACCAATATCAGTAGTTTTAAATGTTTTTTCAGGCAATCTAAAAGCTTGTAAAATTTCTGCTTTTTTAGAAATTTTAGCCTTTTCTAATGTGTTACCACTTTTTAAAAATCCACTTGGAACTATAAAAGTCATAACTCCATTTTCTTTTAATAGGTCAAGACCTCTTGTAATGAAATACGTTTCAAACTTATCTATTCCTTTACCCTCACCTAGACCTTTATATCTGCCTGAATAAGCTCCGTAAGGTGGATTACCAATAACAATATCGTATTCAGGAGTTACGCTTTTAACAGGTTTGTTTTTTATTGTATCAATGAATCGCTCTTGAAATTCACCAACTTTAACATTGGCATTTGGATATAATAAGCTTGTGATTTTTGCAGATACAGGGTTCATTTCTACTGCTTCAAAATGCATTCCTTGTGGAGCGTGTTCAATAAATCTGCCTATACCAACAGACGGTTCTAAAACATTAGCACCGTCTGTGTTGATATATTGTCTAGTTAAATCCCACATTTTTTTAACAACATTGTCAGGGGTATAATATTCAGATAATAAACCTTTACCCTCTGCCCCTTGTTTTTCTAAACCGCCAGCACCAGCATAAGATTTAAGCCAATTCTTAACCTCTTCAGGGATTTCACCGTTATATTTTTTATATTCACCATTGTTAATATAGCTTTCAATGGCTTTATTTAATTCGTGTTGATTTTTGTATTTTACCTCAACAATAGTTTTATCTTTAGGGGTTATTCCTTGTCTTCGTTCAGAGTCCACCCTAGAGTTGTCCCCTCGTCTGCTATCAACATCGCTTCCTCTAGAGTTTTCGCTTCTTTCAACTTCTTCTGCCACTCGGCTAGTTTCTGTTGTTGTTTCTTGTCGTTGTCCGCCATTTGCTAGCTCCTTGTGTTCATTAGTTGTATTATCATTATTTACGATATTGTTAGTTTTTTCAAGTGTACTTTCAGCTTGATGTTTTTTTACAAGCTGGTTTAACTCATTTTGATATTTTTTGCCAAGCATTGTATCTTTGCCAACACGTGCAATTTTTCTTTCAATTTTTGCTTTATCTTTTTCAAATTTTTCTGCGTTACCGATTTTATCTTCAGCTTGTTTTTTACTCATACCATATTGCTGATATTCTTCTACGGTTGGTTTGCTTTCAACATACTCTTTAGTTAATTTTTCAGAAGTTTTTGGAGCTATTTTTTTTGTTAACTTTTGCGTTGGTGTTTCTGTGATATTCTTAGAATTTTTATTAGCCTTTAATTTTTCTAAGTAATTATCATACAAATCCTTAAATTGGTTATATGCAGATTCGTTATAATCACGTAATCTACTCATTACTGTATGAGCGTATGATACTTTAAAATTAGGTTGAGTTTTTCCGTCCCCAACCAAAGTATCTATAACACTATCAATATCTTTAAATCCTAAATTATCACGTAGTATGCTTCTTAATTCGTTGTAGTTGTTATTTGCCGATTTCTTATCTTCTTGTTTTACTTCAGGCAAAACTTTTCCAACATCTTTGAACATAGGTTCAGACTCAATAAACTCTTCTTGAGCTTTTCCGAATAAATCTTGGTAAACTTCTCTATTTTCTTCAGTTGGGGTGTCTATATAGTTATTATAAGCCTTGACAACCTCTTCTTTTGAATAAGCATAATTATTTGCATTTTCTAGTTTTGAAGCTTTTGGATTGTATTTAAATGCTTCAATCTCTATATGCTCGGCTTCACTTGGCAAGTATTCAGAAATATTGGTTACATTAGATACTATCTCATCAGTATCAACATTTCTAAATTGACCGTCCTGTGTTCTTTCATAGACTGTACCCTCTTTGTCTTGAACAAAATTGCTATTTACATTTTGTGTTTTTGTATTTTCTAAACCAATAGGTAATAAATTTGTCGTCTTTTTAGCTCTTTTTGTTGCTTCAGGTTTTACATAATCCACAAGTTCAAAATCTGTTCCTGTTTTTTGTGTTGCAATTTCTTTGGCAAAAGGTGTATTTTGTTTAACGTCTGCTTTAACACTTGCGTTTTTTAAATTATCAATATCGGTATTATTTTTTGGTTTATATTCCCATTCAGGCTTAAATTCCCATACTTCTTTTGTTTTTTCTGATAATCCAATACCGCTTTTTTGTGTCTTTTTAACTCCCTTTATAACTCGTTCATAGCTATTAGGGTTTAGTCTATCCCCAATTATTTTGCCAGCTTGTTTTCTAAGTTGAGGATTACTTAAAATTGTACTTGCAACTGCTATCGGCGGTGCTAAAACTGAACCTAAAACAGCAGAAGAAGCTCCTAATGAAGCAGGGTGTGTTATTGGGTTTAAATCTTTGTCAATTATTGATTCAGCAAGACCATAAGGTATACCAAATTTTGCACCTGAAATTGCACCTTGTTTCGCAAGTTGTAACATTGTAGGAAAAGCTTTTGTTCCTATGTTACTCATTCCTGTTATTGCTGGTACACTAGCTGTAGTAGTTGCACCAGCTGGTAAAAAAGGTAACAATGAAGCTCCAGCAAATAACCCTATAATACCGTTATTTTTGTTACGTTCGTCGGTATACTCTCTATTTGCACTTGCTATATCGTAATTATGTTTTAAATTGATAAATTTTTCAAAATCTTCTTTTGTTATTTTTCCTGATTTATAAGCATTTAAAGTTTCTTGATAACTTGGTATTCTAACATTAGTATATTGTTTTAATAAATCCTCTTCCTCTTGACTGCCGATAAATTTATTTGCTAAATTTTCAGGCAAAATTTTACGTGCTAATTTTCTTCCATTTTCAACTAATGGATTGTGAATGTTTTTATTTTTTAGATAATTTGCTTCATCAAGAACATTATTGACAGTTTTTGAAACCTCACCAAACAAGGTAACATTTTGATTATTATCATTATTATTATTATCTATATTGTTATCTATATTGTTATTAACAATAGCTTTTGCTTGTTGTTTGATTTGTTTATCTTGCTCTTGTTTAATTGCATAGTTAAGCTTATTTTGTTGTTGTTTTGCTACAAAACCTTGATTTAATTGTTGAACTTTATTTTTAACATTATCAAGCGGATTAACTTGTGGTAAAGTTGGTAAAGTTGGCATTTGAATATTGTTTACAATATTTTCTTTGCCAGTATTAATTGTGTTTACCATATTGTCTATAATGCTTGGTTGAGGTTGAGATGTCTCTTCAATTAAATCGTCAAAAAGTCCACCACTTTGATTATTTTGAAGTGATGTTTGTTGCGTTTGTATGTTTTTATTTTCTTCTAAATCGTCAAAAAGTCCCATTTAACCTATTCCTATAAACCTAATTTCTTATCAGGGTTAATACCATATTTTTGAATCATTCTGCTTTTTGCTATATTTACTTTGGTAGCATTTTTTGGATTAGATATAAAATTATAATAATCAGATAAATCTTTATTCCAGTCAGGATGATTTTCTACTTTATTTGATTTTGTTTTAGCTCCGCTTGATTTTCCGCCATTTGTTTTGTTTGCTTTAATTCTAGTTGAATCAGCGTTTTGTTGTTTAATGCTTAAATCTTTTGTTTTAAACTCTTTATCTTGAGCTAGCTTGTCTTGTCTGTATTTATCATAAGCTTTATGCCAAGCTTCAGTTTCTGCAAGTTTAGCTTTCGCCATTTCTATTTGGGCATCACGATAAGACGGAGTCATTAAAGAATTAAAATCTTTAGAGTCTAATCTCCCTAATGCTCCAACATCAACATTGACACCTTGTTGTGCAAGTTGGTTTCTATACATATCGCTAGTTTGCTTTTCCCCAGTAAACTTGTTTGCCATACCGAGTCCATATAGTGGGTTTCCTGTCAAAGCTGTAGATAAGCCACCAACGATAAGACCTTGAACTGCTGGGTTTTGTGCCAAGCGTGTGGTTGTTCCAGCACCCTCACCAAATCTTTGCATTATACTCTTTTTTTCGCCCTCGTATTGTATTAGATTTTCAGGTTTAAAAGCATTATTTCTGTTATCTTGATAGCCTGTTTGGAAATCTGCAAAACCCTTAGCAAGTTTATTAATCAATTTGTTTTGGTCAAAATTTTTGCTTGTGCCAACTGTGAAATTAGTACCTCCACTTTGAACAAGTTTTTTAGCATTAGCAATATCCTCTTCAGAGGTAGGAATTGTAAAACCATTAGCTTTGGCTTCAGCACTATTTGAATACTGCTTTAACCAATCGTCAATTTCTTTGTTGCCTGAATTTAACCCTTGAGCAACACCATTAATAACGTTTTTATCATATCCGTTATTTGTTAAATAATCTTGATATTCTTTCAATGTTTGATAAGGGTCTTGTCCACTTAATGAGCTTGCTCCACCAGTAATAATACCGTCTTGACTGCTTTGTTGTTGCTGTTCGATAAGATTGTTAGTGTTTGCTATAGTTTGACTTGTTTGAGCTTCTTGTTCATCAAGTCCACCTTTTGACATTTGCTCTGCCATTTGTTTAGTTGAAACTAATTGTTCACTCGCTGAGCCTTTTGCCCTTTTGCGGTTAGCTCCCATTATAGCTGTTCCAATTATAGCCCCAATGATAGCACCTACAGGACCAGCCATAGCACCAACTGAAGTAGCACTACTTGCTCCAGCACCAGCACTTGCCCCAGCAGAAGCTCCAGCACCAGCGGTAGCACCACCAACTCCAGCCCCAGCCCCAGCTGAGCCAGCTATACTTGCTCCTGTTGTTCCAGCTACAGTATTTGCCCCAAGCGTAGCACCAGCTGTTGTAGTACCAGCTGTTGAACCTGTTAAACTACTAGCTAAATTACCGCCCATTGTACCAGCGGTTGACCCAGCCATTTGAGAACCATAATTCACTAAACCATTTGTAACTGCATTATTTACACCTTTATTAATTAACGTGTCGCTAACCTTTTGTAAACCCTGTCCAGCTAAATTATTTACAAAATTCGTAGGGATATTTTGAACATCTGTAATAGTATTACCTATGTTCTGCATTCCGTTTCCAATATTTGACAATTTATTACCAGTATTAGCAAATTTCTTACCTATGATATTACCAGCTTTACTAAATTTTGAGCCGTAGCTATTCATTTTATTGGCAAAATCACCCAAACTTCTATCATAACCTGTTTGCTTGTCTTGTAATTGCTGTTTTATATATTCGTCAATTATTTCTTGTAAATAACTATTATTCATTTTAAATTCCTTACATACCGTAACTATAAGAACTTGACTTACCGCTAGAAGAACCTGAACCTGACTTAGAAGCATTTCCAGCAGAAGTATTTAATGATAATGCTTGGTTGCCAGCAACAATATTTGCACCTTGTAAATACATATTCATTAATGTATTTAATACATCCTTAGACTCACTTTGAGAGTTTGCAATAAGCTCATTAGCATAATTGCTTGCTTGATTAACGAGATTATTATACATATTAGTTGCTTGTGAACTACGAAGCATATTTTTATTAGAAAGCTCATTTATTACTGAATTATTCAAAACTTTATGCAAGCTATCTTCATAAATTTTCATTTTTGCTTGATTTGTAGAGCTATTCATACTTGGATTAACAAGATTATCTATTAACCCTGAAATATTATTATCAAGATAGTTAGAAACCTCTTTAAATGCAGTACCGTCATTCAGGGTTGTTGTAGTCCCCCTGTCTGTTGTTCTTGAAGTAACAAAAGGGTTTGTAGTTGTCGTATCCTTATATGTAGTTGTAGAATTATTGCTTGATGCTGAACTTGAACGAGCACCACCACCGCCGCCCATATTTAACTCCTTTCGTAGATGTATAAGCCGTCTTTTATCTTTTTAAAGCCTAATTTATATAAGCAATAAATAGCCGTTTTATGGTTGCTTCTTGCGTAAATATCACAACTAAACCATTCAAAAGTTTTCTTAAAACATTCGATGTTAATATTGTGTGTATGTCGATTTGCACAAGCGTTAACAAATAATTTGTTGTTTTCGTAATAAAAATAGATAAATCCGATATACTGTTTATCGTTATAAAAAGAAAAAAAGAAAGCATTTCTTTCGTCAACAATATCTCTAAACTCTCTACGGTCGCCTATTTCTTTACGGTATTTCTTATACAGCTTCTTATTTTGTTTGTAGTTAAAATCTTTGTCTTTAGGTATAAGAACTCTAATCATTAAACCTGTTTAACCTTAATTTTGCTAAGTTCCATATTTCTAATGGCGAAATCTTGACCTTTTTTCGACGTATAAATTTGAATTTCAAGGGATTTAAAAGTTGCGTTAGGGAATTTACCTATACAGTTAACCTTATTCATCAACCAAGACTCACTATTCCAATCAGAATTATCCCAAGTCATAACATTTTTATATTTTGCTATGATATGCTTTGTTTTTGGAGTTTTAAATGTGTCGAAATTTTTAATATAACTTACAAAAAAGTCGTTATCATAAGGTAAATCTAAAGATACTCTAGGTGGAAATTTTAAGACTTTTAGCGTATTCATAGCACCAAGAGTTAAAGGGCTACAGTAATAATAATGTTGTATATATTCACCATTAAAAGAGTTTGAACTATATTCTTTTAATAACTTCCCATTATCTGTACCTGAATAAATATTACTATTATTTGCTCTAGCAAAACAATTAATTTTTTGAGATTTACGTTTTAACCACTCTGTACGCAAATAATCAAAAATAAGTATCGTTGAATAATTTTCTTCTTTTGTTGGTATCATAAACCATATTTCGTTATGATCCTCAACAATAACTGACATTGTTTTTATTTTAGAAATTTGCTTTGAGTCTAGCCCTATTAAATAATCCTGAATATCAACGGCAAGATTATCAGATAGTGTTTTATCACCATTTACGACTTGCCTAAATGAGAAAATCCCCTTTTTTGTATCATCGTAAAAATATAATTCTGTACCGTGAAACACAAGAGAATTATAACTTGCACATCCCCCAGGGGACTCGTCACTTCGAGAAAAAGACGAATCTGCGTTAACAGTTACAAGTTCTGAACTATCCTTGTGAAAAACAGCAAGAGAGCCTAAATAGTTTGCTATTGCTGTAATTTTTTTTGAAAATTCAATATATCCAGCAGTCGTAACAACATCAGTTTCTAAAGTGTGAAAATCGTCAATATCACCTTGTACTGAATGCCAAAGAACCTCGTCATTTGCAATCCATAATCTACCGTCAAAGTTTGCTAATATTATACCGTGAACAGTTCTTTCTTCTACATCTTTACAAGAAGACATATCAACAATAATAGGTTTCTCAAGATTTGCAATGTCTACGTTAAAAAACTCTACTCCATTTGTAAATACAAATAAATCACTCCAACCTTGAGCTATTGCAAGACCATTTGAAATATTTGTTACTGTAAGTTTATCTTTAATTAGATAATTTGTAGACGAGATAAAATCATAAACATATAATTTTCCCTCGGTGTCGTCCTCTGTGTATATAAATAAATAGTCAGTTTTATTTATAGTAGCTGGGAATATATCTATAATTTTCTCATTATCTATTGAGTAAAAACCAAGATTACCCTTTTGAGTTCTGATACCAACACCACCCATTGATGTAGCATAAAGTTCTACATTTTGTATATCTTCAGCAGTAATAAGTTCAGAATTAAAAACTGCGTTATGTTGTCTAATTCCGCCAAAGTTATTACATATTAATTGAGTAACAGAACTCATTACCAAGAAACCCTTTTATCTCTATCAATCCCTCTAGTATAATCAACAAGTATTTTATAAGCGTTATCAGCTTGCTCTTTATAACTTGATGAGTTTTCGTCAGTATGTTCTGCAATAGCATAATACATAGCTTTTGTAATCAACGCATTTTCGAAAATGTCTTCAAACTTTTGAGGAATATCGATATAATCGTTTTCATTTTCTAGCTTAAAAATCTCGTTTCCGTCTTCATCTTTACCTAATGTAATAGTAAGATATTCAACGTTTACTGTATATTCGTTATCAGGTGTTGGGTATAGGATTATTTTATCATTTTTAACCTTAAAATATTTAGGTTTCCCTGTTTTTTCTTCTCTAAGTTCTATATTTTCGTCATACTCTAAGAAAGATTTGTCAATTCTAATTCCGTAAACAGTTTCAGAATTGACAATCTTTTGAGTAATATTGCCATTAGGCATATCGATTTTGTTTTTGCCAAGTTCCGTAACATAATCAACTTCTTTATATCTAAAAGGGTAGTCGTAACATAGCCACAATTCAGACAATGCTTTTTGAATAGATGTTGTAACCGCAGTTTCAAACTCTTCTTTGTCTTGCACTTCTGAATCAAACATTGACCATGCTTGACCAGTCATTTTATTATAAATTTGAAGATATGTTAGGGTCATTTATTAAACCTCTGCCTTAGCTTCCGCTTTTGGTTTTTTATTGCTTTTATTTTTCTTGTTCTCTGCCTTAGCTTCCGCTTTTGGTTCTACTTGAACCTCAACAGGTTTTTCAACAGTTGGTTTTAATGCTTCTTCGCCAACCTCGTCAGTCATAATTTCTAATAAGGTAGGCTTATCTTCTTCAACTTTTTGAACATAATCGCAATCTAAAACTTCCCAATTGTTAGGGTCGACATCCATAACTTCATCAACAAGTTTTTTTGTCATATTTTGCACAATTCCTGTAGGAATATATCTAACAGGATAAATTCTTCCAATTTCTTTATTTTCTTCCATTAATCTTTTCCCCTTTGTCTTGTTTTAAAGAAAGAGGGGATTACCCCCTCTGTGATAGCACATAGTAAAAACTTTATGAACCTAAGCCAGCTTTTTCTGCTGTTGCATAGATTGTTCCTGTAAAGCCTGTTGCGAAGTCAATGTCAACCGAGCCGTCAAGTTTTTCAAAACTTGCCATATCTCTATTTAATACGATTGCGACTTCAGTACCTTTTGGAGCTGGAATAATCAAGTCACCTAAGCTAGCATTTTGTTTTTCACCAGCTTTAATTGTGACAGTTGAATCAGCTGAAGTACTTGAATTTGTAACGTGTAGCACTACGGAATTATCTTTTCCAGCAAAAGCATTTTTAAGGGTAATGCCGTTTGCTTGTGTGACTGTATGAGGTGTTACCGCAACCGAGCCAGCTCTATCAGTTTTATCATATTTGTAATAGTTTAATTTAATTTTATCTCTAGCCATTTTAAAACTCCTTAATTTGTGTAATAACTATTTTTATAGCAAATTCGCTATTGATTATGAGCCAATAGCGAATTTAACTAAACATTTTGCTGATACTAATAAGTATGATAAAGGAGCTTTAACACCGAATACACCTTTACCCCAATAATGTGTATCAAAACCACCGACTTTTTTACCTGATTCAAGCTTGAAGTCGTCTTGAATACCGCCAGCGATTGTACGTTTAGCTCTACCGAATAATGGATATTCATAAGTTACGTTTTCGCCGTTAACTACTTCAGTAGTTTTGTCCAAGTTGTTATCCACAACAACTGCGAAGCCCATAAACATACCAACAAAGCCTTTTTTGTAATGTTTAGCCATTACATCAGAGTATTGAAGAATTTTCATTGTTGACATAAATGCTTCCATATCAGGTGAGATAACCGCAAGCATTTCACCGTCTTTCCAAGCCGTATGTCCGTTTTCATCCCCTTTAACTAACAATGTTTTTGCTGAAGCGAACACCTGATGAACATTGGTGTCACTAATTGTGATTGCTTTATTATCTTCTAGCATTTTAGCTCTTACACGTTGTTCACAACAAGCTTTATCGATTGCTCTGTCAAATTGTTCTCTAGCATCTGCTGAATATTCTTTAATAAGCTTAATTTTTTCATCGTTAGTTTTAGCGTTTCTAATTTGTTTTAGTTTTGCTTCGTCTAATTTGAAAAATACCGATTTACCTTTATTGATTTTAACTTTAACAGTTGAAGTTCCAGCTTTTTCAACTGTGCTAATATCTAAATCGCCACCCTCATAATCGCTCATTGTTAATGGGTCGTGGAATTGTACATCAACCTCATCACCAAATTGCATATCTTTTTTGAATTTTGGGTCTAATAATTTACCAGCGTTTAAATCTTCCCAGCGTTCTTTTCTAAACTCGTCAGAAAAGACTGTTTTTACTAAAGTTTCAATAGCCATAGTTTTTAACTCCTTTTACTTATTTGTGTTTACGTAGAATTTCTCTAATCTCACTCTCAGACATATCTAAAATATCTTTTCCGTCATTTTGATTAGAGATGTTAGTTGAGCTGTTAGGAGCTGTTCCTCTCATCTCGTCCTTAGCAGTATCATTAGCAATTTTAATGTTATGTTTAGCTAATGTTTCTTTAACTACGGAGTCACGAAATGAAGATATAAGATTAACGAATAAATCTGTATTTAGGTCCGTTCCAGCTAATTTAAATGCTTCGCCGTAAAGACTAACAAAGCTAGGATTGTTAAATTCTTCAGGGTAACGAGCAATTTCGTTTTGTAAAAATGTAGTAGCTTGTGCTTCTAATTGTTGACGATATGCTTCTTCTTGCTTAGCGTTTATTTGCCCCTCATAAAGGGATAATTGCTTAGCAACTGCTTTGTGAGTAGCTACTGTGAACTCACCGTCAACAACTTCTTTTAAGTCTTCGGTTGGGTTTTGTTCGTATTGGTCCAATAATTTGGCAACTTCGTCAGGATAATCACATTCTTGAAGATGTTGTTTGTAAAGTTGAACTTCAATACTTGCAAGATTTCTGTTAGCTTGTTCTTGAGCTTGAGCATTGTTATATGCTTCAACCGTTTCGAAACCTTTGCTTTTAACAAACTCTAGTTGTTGTTTTTCTAGCTCTTCAAGTCTTTTAGCTTTTTCTCTAAGCTCACCTAATTCGCCTGATTGTTCACCTAGCTTGCTTTCAAGGTTTTTATATCCTTCTAAAGCTTTTTCCAATGTGTCGAATTTAGGTTTATCTTGCTTTTGTCGTTCTTTATCACTATTATTAGGTTCGTTCTCATCCTCAGACTCTGAATTATCTTCGTCTTCTAAAGGTCCATCGTCCAAATCGTCTTCCGAATTGTCTAAATTTTCATCAAGTGATAAATCATCGTTATTAAAATTTTCTTCATCTAATGGCATTTTTTACACTCCTAATCTTTGTCTTCACTTCTTTTTCTGTATTCTTCGTAATCGTTAACCCACTCGTCGGTTAGTTTGATAAGCTTTAACATTCCTCTTAATTCATCAGAGGTAATAGAACTTGTTGACTTATTAACAATTTCATCTAACTGTAGAGAGCGGATTTGTTTATAAATTTCAGAATTTGCAAGATTATATTTAATTTTTAGCAATTCAGCACTATTCATCGACGTTCACCCCCTGCTGAGGTTGTGCCATAGAATTGTCTTGATCTTCTTCACTAGGATTAATTCCTGCTTGTTTCATCTGTTCAACATTTCTAATTAAATCTTGAATTTCAGGTTCTTTAAGCAAGATGTCTTGCACTTCCTGAGGAATTTGTTTTTGTTCTTCAATAAATCTTTCAGGGTTTTCTACGTCTTTTTGTTCTAGATACCAAGTAAATAATTCGTGAGCGTTTAAAGGTAAGAATTTAGCAAACTCTTTACAAGCTTGTACTACTAAATCAGCTTTGCTAGATTTTTCAGCGGTAACCGTTCTGTCAGAATAAGTATATTTGTAATTTCCCTGACGAACAGTATCATCTATTTCAATCTCTTCTTTTTTGTCGTCTTTATTGACGTAGATTTTATCAATTTCACCTATCTTAAAGTCTGCACAAAGCTTGGCTACATTCTTAACCATTGGTACAATTAAATACTGGTTGATAGAATCAATAATCATTGATAATCTTGTCATTTGACCGTTTGTTTTCGTTGATATTTCAGTTGCAGTTTTTGCTCTTTGTTCGTCAGCACCAACCATATTAGGAAATATGCCTGAAACTTCTGCCATTAGGTCGTTTAAAAACGAAATATCATTCAAAAAAACTGAAACGTTAAAATCTAATTGTTTGAATAGATTTTTAATGTCCAAATTGTCGCCGTATTCAATAACTTTGCCTGGATATAACTTAATTTCGTCGTCTTTCAAAAACCCTTTTGGAGCTAGAATTGGTGGATTTTCCGCCAAGGCTTGCATATCACAAGTTCTGTTAAATAAATCTTCTTGCATTTTTGCCAGCTCTAAAATGCAATATAAAGGTGAAATACCTCTCTTTGTCTTAGGGTCTTCAATTAGGTCGTGATAAATAAATGGATTAATCAACCTAAAGTTATCTTTAAATCTAACTACATATTTACGTGCAACAATTACACAATGCCAATTCTTTAATAATGTTCCGTCGTCAAGCTTAAGATTACCCCAATGTTCAAGAACTTCAACGGTTGAGCCATTAACAATTTCATCCGTTAGGTCCTCAGATGTCTGATTTTGCAAATCTTCTTGCTTGTCACCAGCAGATATAATTAAATCTTTAATCTCTCTAGCTGTGTCTTTATCTATCTCGTAGTACTTGTTATTTATGATGTCGTCAGGCACTTTATAAGATTTAAAAATCTTAGGACATTCATCCCAGTTAGTCTTCTGTGTTACGTCGAACACAAGTGAAGCTGGATTAACAGGTATTACATAAGGGTTGTCATAGACTGTACGAGTATCCACGATTACATTTTCGCCGTTCTTTATGGCATTGGCTATCTTAGGCAAATTTGCAATATCTTCCTTAAATAATGCTTGGAAAAAACTTACCGAACGTCTATACAATTCTTCTTTTTTCTTCCAGCCACAAAATGCAACTAGAGAACCGTAACGCATAGCGTAATCCATAATGTCATCCAGCGTGTCAGATATAGCCATTTTTTCGAAAATATCAACCAAAAAAGATTTCTGCTTGGATGATGTAGAATCAGAGTCATTGCTTTCACCTGATACATCAAACATTGAATTGATCGAACTGTAAATGTTTTTCCAAATAAAAGCTTTCAAAGTTTGATAAAACATAAACGCTTTAGCCATATTAATTTTAGTTTTCCAGCGTTCTTCTTTTGATTTAGGCAAAGAGTCTTTATTAAAGAAAATTTCTTTTTCTAGCTCGTTTGCCATTTGGCGATTGCTAAACCAAGCTTTGTTATATCTCTCATAATCACTAGCGATTTGTTGAGCAAGTTCTGATTGTTCAGCTTTACTCAACTTTTTAACTTTATTTTCTTTTTCGACTAAATATTCAAAACTCATTTTTTAAAAACCTTTAAAAGGTTTCAGGGTGGGAAAGACCGCCACCCCTAACCCTTAAGTAAGCGTGCATATAAAGGAGATTATTCTCAAATTCTGCTTATATCCAAACCTTTAATTACTGTTATTTCTGGTCTTGTATCATCTTTTTGTTCTTCGCCATTTTTAATATTCAAAGACTCTCTTTGGCACATCTGTAACTTGCTAATTGCATTTGCAAGAGCTTCAACGCTCTTTGCCGTAATCTTTTTACCTGATTGAACTTGCTCAAGATACTTGAGTGTTAAATCGTTTACTAACTCACACAAATTATTTGTTAATTCTAAATGCTTTTCAGTTGCTTTTGCTTTTTTCTCGGAAATAGATTCGGCAACTTTTTCTGTCACCTTTTCTTCAATTTTGTGCTTATGTTTTTTCTTTTGTTCAACCCACTTTTCATTTCGCATATGCTTGGCGATAGAAGAGCGAGAGGTTATACCCTTATATTTTTCTTCCAACATAGAAAGAGAATAGTTTTTTAATACGTAATCGTTTCTTATTTCAACCCAATCAGCTTTTTGTGTTGTTTTTTGTGTTTCTTTTTGTTCTTCCATATAAAAAGCCTTTTTCTGAGGTAAAGAAAGAGTAGCCTGTTTAACAGGCTACTGCACCGATAAAAATCCACTATCTATATTATGTCGCCGGATTGTTTCTCTTGTTTTTATATCTATATTCTTTTTTACTTGTATAGTCTTTCTGACCGTTCAAATCTTCTGCCCAGGTTTCGTAACCGACTATCTTTTTATTTTTGTTATAGATGTATCTATTTACACCATACTTATAATGTGTGTTGGATTTGCTACCTGATTTAACATTACATAAATCAACTGCAATTATATCTTTTTTACATCGGTCAATAATTTTTTTTGCTTTTCTGCCCTTAGCGGAATCTATAACAACTTTATCTGTTTTAAAAGACGTTTTTATCTCTTTAGCCAACAGCTTCGAACATAAAGGACAATATCCATATTCAATTCGTCTATTATAATAATCTTCAGAATCTTTTAATAATTTGACCGTTGTATTGCGTGTATTTCCGCAACAATATAACATCAACTACCCCATATACGCACAGTTATTCCGTAACCTTAACGAATATCATCATTCTTTCACCCAGCCGAAACTGTCTACACGGAACTGCATATTCAAGTTACTCTATTATTATATCATCTTTATCACTCTTTACAACATTATCGTAATATCGTGATATGTCGTGTACATACAAATTGTAATTGTTCTTAATATTTGCACTTACAAGCAAAAAACGACACACAAAACGACACAAAGAGCGACAAACTGCAACGCTGATTAATAAAGGCATAGAACCTAAAGTGCGACACAAAGAGCGACACAAAAGTTGACAGTCTGATGACAAACAAGCGACAAACTGATGACAACAAGTAAAGAAATAAACAATATAAACAAATAAACAATTATTTATTTATAGGACAAAAAATAAATAATTTTTACTAATAACTCATAAAATTTTGCAACTGTCTTTGGTTGTACATCATTTGTTGTTGGTTATACATCATCTGATTTTGATTGTACATTATTTGTTGTTGTAATCTTTGTTGGCGATAAAATTCCGCTTGTTGATCTGATATATCTTGTATATTTCTGTTAATTGATTGCATTTCGTCTAGCATTTGCAGATGTCGAAAATTAGTTTCTTCTAAATCCTTACCTACTTTTATTAAAATTCGTTCTTTGCAATCATAATCATTACCGCAACTATCAATCGCTTTTTCCCACCAATATTTATATTGTTTAGTTTTCTGTTCCTGTTCTACTTCTTTGTCAATATCGTCAAATAAACCAGCATAAACAGGCATAATAAATGCAGATAAAAACAACAAAGTAATAATAAGCTTTTTCATTATACTATAATCTCACTCTTGGAACTATACGACCGACAACTTTAACATATTCCCCTGGTTCAATATAAAATGGGTCATAATCAGGATTTAATGAAATGCATTTTATACGCTTGCCGATTACGTTTATTTCTTTCATAAAGCACTCATCACCATAAACGAATGCGAATATATAACCATCCATAAATTCGTTTATTGATTTATCAACAATAACTCTATCACCGTGTCTATATTCAGGCGACATACTATTTCCTGAAACATTTACAATTTCACAGTTTGCAGGGTTAATTTTTATACCTCTGTCAGAGATAAGCAACTTAGAGTCTATACTTAATGTTTCGGCTGGTTCTTCGCTGTCATTAATCATCCCATAACCAGCCGATAAATAAGACTCAGGACGGTAGGTTATGTTTACAACATCTGCTGTATGTTGAGATAATCTGTTAAATATTGGCTCACTTATTCCAAATGAACTGAACGGAACTTTGAAGTATTTTGCAATTTTGCATACTTCTTCAAGTGAATAGTTACTGTTTCTTGAAGCTCTGTTACCAATTCTATTAACTGTAACATTAATAGCTTCTGCTAGTTCTCTTTGTTTTGGTTTTTCGCCTATTAAGTTTTGTAAAGTGTCAATAATCGCATTATGTTTCATTTTTACATCCTTTTTATATCGTATTATAACAAAATTTCTCTCTTAAGTATTGCGTTTTTATATCATCTGTGATATACTTAGGTATATCAAGTAATTACCAAACAATCACAGGGGGTGATTAAATGGCAGGACATTGTCCAATCATACAAGTTAAACTTCTTACACCAGAACAAGAGCAAATGAAAAACTACTTACTTGGTCGTGGATATAAGCTAAGTGTCTTGATGAGAAACTATCTTATTAAATTGTATAATGATGAACTTGCTAAAGCATAGTTCATAGGTGCATATACATTATTACGGAAAATATCTCAATTTTCAACCCTTATGGGTTTATTTGTTATACAAAAATTCACAATTTACGTCAGGAGCAAACAAAATGAACAAAAATCAAAGACAAAAAATTAGAGAAGACTCAATAAAAAAAATGTATCAAGTTCAAATGGATTACTACAAAAGTAAAATGACTGATTATTATGAGGTCATAACACAAGGTAAACCGTCTATTCCACCTTTTGAACTTGCTAAAAAATTTGTTAGCGAATACGAAAAAAACGGCAGATTTAATAAATACGGCGACCTAATAAAGGGGGTGATTTAATGAGTTGGTACGAATTTAATTCAAATTTAACACAATTAAGTATTGTACTTCATTACAAAGATACATCTTATCAAATAACCCCAGGGGTAACAGTTCCTGAATGTAATCAGTCAGTAATCGACATTGATATTGATTCAAATGACATAGTTACTTCAATGACTCATTATAACGATTTTGGGGCGGAAGAAGAATTTAACTCAGTTAAAGATTTACTAGATTACATCCAAGACAACTGGGAAGAAGTATTAGATAACGAATTAAACTCTCTTAGAGAACTTATTCAGGAATTAGACTTTAGTAAAGTATTTAAAACAAGAAAGGTAGCATAAAATGGCAACACAAACAATAACAAATGACGTAACTCAAAATAGACAGTTGTATATCGGTGGTTCTGATATTTCAGTTGTAATGGGTGCGAACCGTTGGAAAACTCCATTTAGATTATGGTGTGAAAAAACAGGCAAGCTTCCACAACCTGATTTATCAGATAATATGGCAGTTCGTTTAGGTAACGCTTTAGAGCAAACAGTAGCAGATTTATTTACCGAAGAAACAGGTAAAATTGTAAGACGTGCTCCCAAGGCTTATATAGGTGAAAAACCTTATATGGTTGCTCACATTGATAGATTAATTCAGGGCGAAGCAGACGAGCTTCTTGAGTGTAAAACTTGCTCAGCTTTCAAAGCGGACGAATGGGCGGACGGCGATATTCCGCAAGAATATATCTACCAAGTAATGTGGTATTTAGGCATTACAGGGAAAAAGACAGGCTATATTGCGGTATTAATCGGTAATCAGGCATTTAAATATAGACAAATTACATTTGATTCTGAATTGTTCGATTTAATGAAACAGTCAGCTGAGGAATTTTGGAACTTAGTACAAAATGATATTCCACCAGCTCTAATGTCGGCAGACGATGAAACTCTCAAATTACTTCATAAAGACGTAACAGAAAACTACATTGAGCTTTATCCTGATAACCAAGAAAAAACAAACGCTATGATGTTATTCGAAGAAGCTGTAGCAAGACGACAATCATTATCAGAAGAAATTAAAGAAGCTCAAAAAGAAAAATCCTTAGTTGAAGCTCAAATAAAAGACGTTATCAAAAATAATGAGGGTATTAAAACCGCTAAATATATCGTAACTTGGAAGCTAAGAAAATCTGCTCCAACTTACGATAAAGAAGCAATGATTTTAGACGGTTGCTTTGACAAATACGCAGTTCAGCACGAATCTAGAGTTTTGACAGTTAAAACAAACAAAGAATTCCAAGTAGCATAGTAATAAAAGGAGTAAAAAATGACACAAAATTATATTGATACAGCATTAACAATAGTTAATTCAAACGCTGACGAAGTTGCAAATCAGGTTAAAAAAGTTAAGATTTTGCAAGGCATTATAAAAAAGGTTCTTACACAAGGACACGATTTTGGGACTATTCCAGGTTGTGGCAATAAACCAACTTTATTGAAACCAGGTGCAGAAAAAATCCTTACAGCTTTTGGCTTGCAAAGTTCTTATGAACTTGTTAAATCAACTGAAGATTTTAACGGTAATGGCTTTTTTGCGTACACCGTAAAATGCATTATATATTCAGGTGGTAATCCTATTACAGAGGGCTTAGGACACGCAAATTCTAAGGAGAATAAATGGGCTTGGAAATGGGTCAAGGAAATTGATGTTCCAAGTGATTTAGCAAAAGAAAACTTATTAACAAAAAAAGATAAATGGGAAAAAACTCTATATCGTATCCCTGAAGATTGCAACTCTAAAGCTAACACAATTTTAAAAATGGCAAAAAAACGTGCTCAAGTAGATGCGGTGTTATCTGTTGCAAGTTTGTCAGAAATTTTCACGCAAGATTTCGACGATTTACCACAAGACGACAATCCAACACAAAATGCAGTTGACGAAGCTAAACAAAAAGCAAAAGAAAACGCTACAAAATTCGTATGTTCGAGATGTGGCGAAACAATTAATGCAACTGTAAATGATTATTCGATTAAAAAGTTTGGCAAACCATTATGTATGAACTGCCAAAAGGAAGAAAATTAAAGGAGTTGTAAAAAGTGGGACTAGAACAAAATAATTTTAAATTAATAGGTCGTGTCGGTCATATTGATACGGAGTACAAAGATTCAGGCACGGTTATTACAACAATTTCGCTTGGTGTTAAAAATATAAAGGGTGAATATAATAACTTTTTTATAAAATTCTTTAACACTAAAAAAAATGAAACAGCCGTTAAAATGGCTGACGAAATAATCGAGGGCGACTATATTCAAGCTAGCGGTATTTTAGCTATATCAAAATTCAAGCCAGTAGGAACAGAAAAAAATGTTTATAAAACAGAACTAATCGGTCTTGATTATAAAAAAGTCACTTTTGACAAAGGCTTAAAAGTTTGGGTCGAAGCTAAGTAAAGGACATATCTTGTGAATGGTAACAATAACGGCTTTATTTTGCTTTATCGTGGTCTAACCAGCTGGGAGTGGTACACGGATATTAATACTAAAACTCTTTTTATCCATTGTCTTTTAAGAGCAAACTATGAGGGCGAAGAGTGGAAAGGTATATATATTAATCGTGGCTCTTTCGTAACGTCGTTAGAAAGCTTAGCAAGCGAAACAGGTTTAACAGTTAGACAAGTTCGCACGTCTTTAGACAAATTAAAGCGTAAACGCAGAAATGGTGAAAGTGAACTAACAGTTATGAGTAATCGTAAATTTACATTTATTACAGTAAACAATTACGAGAAATTTCAATCTCAAGCAAAAAAGGAACAATCTCAAACATCATTTGGAGCTTCTGAAGAGCTACCAAAAGACACAGGCAAAAAGTTTAGTCCTGATTCTGTAGAGGTTATGGAGTTTTGCAAAGATTACAAAGAACTTAAAAACCCAGCTTTCAGGGCGAGCTTTAAAAATAAAGTTAGTATTTGCGAAACTCTTAATCAAGAGGGTTGTTATGACAAAGAATATTGGGCAACGATATTTAAACGTTCTACGCTCGGCTGGAAATATTCAAATGGTGATATTGTACCAATCACTCTCGATAAAATGCTAGAAAATCACAGTTTAATTTATAGTGGTGAAATAAAATTAGCGAAACCTAAATCTTTAGGAGCTACTCCAAAGACATTTAAAGTTGATGAACTCTCTGAAGAAGAAAAACAAGAAACGAATACAGCTTTTAAAGAGTTTCAAAAACGAATGGGAGCAACATTTAGTAATAATTTAAAGGGTATCAGTTATGGAGCAAACACAATTAAACCTATTCGAAAACACAAATGATTGGTTCAATATGCTTCCTGTTTGGAAACAATTAAAAGAACTTACTGAAAGATTTAATATTTATGAACGTCTAAAAGGTTCTAAACAATATGAGCGGATTTGGTGGCACTTACAGGAGTTCGGACAAATAACAAATATGCAATGCCACGAGCTTTACGGTATTAGACACGCACCGAGCGTGATTAGGGATATTCGTAAAAAGTTAGCATTAAAAAACGAATGGGAAATCATTAACGAACACAAAAACGGTTGCGATAGATTTGGTAATGCTTGCACGTTCGACATTTACAAACTTGTTAAAAGAGGTAAAAGCTGTGCCTAAAAGAACAATGAATCAAGATATAAAAGAATATCCGATTTATGCACTAAATCAGAGTGGTCGATTAATTAGAATAACTTGGATTAATTCTACAAATGACTACAATCATCAAATTTTGAACTTACATCATTATATCAAAAGGGATAAATATTATACGAACCCTAAATGGTATCAGGATAGAGGTATAGAACAAAAATTGATTTTAATGACCATACCAACCCACGAGCAAGTTGAACAAATTGCGGTTAAAAATATGTCAGATGAAGAATTTGAGGAACATTACGGCATATCACGTTGGGATTTACTATTCAATAAAAAACATACAAAGTATTAAAAATAGATTTTAGAACAAATCAGAAAGGATAATAATGTCATTAGATTTTACGAAATTTCAACAAACTATCAAGTTTGATTTAATAAAAAACAATAAAGACGTTATGGAAATTCTAGAAAGTTTTGTGCCGAGTTGCGAGCTTGATCCAAACATAAGAATTGTAAACGTAATTATTGTAGAAAAGGCTAGACTTTTAGAAAAAGTTATTTATGAAAATTTAGACCTTGAGGACCTAAAAAGAATCAGCGACATAGTCAATGGCGAATTGGTAAAAAGAGGGGAAACAGAATCTGCGTTGCCTGAGTTGGATATATATAGAGAATTTTTTAGACATCCAACTTTAAAAGTTGCAATAACTCACGACACTTTAGATTTTTCGAGATTAAAAGGTAAGCTTACAGTACCTTTTAAAAACATACCTTTTGAGAGTGAATGTTTTGTGAGTACTAGAGCCCTTAATCAAGAAGACGTAAAAATGTGTTGTATAAAGAGTATAAAAAATGCCATAGGTCACCAAATTATGGATTGTTTTGCAATAGAGGAGCAAGAAGAAGATGAGTTATAGAATCGCAGTCAAATGTACAAAGAGCAAACAGGGGTTCTGCTTAAAATGTCAATTCTGTACAGAGTTGCAAAATAAAAACGTAATCTGTAATGCTCCAAATCGTTGCTTTTATTCGGAATTTTCGCCAATTGAATTTTATTGCAAAGAATTTAGGGGCTTTGATGAAATTCCTGAAATGGAACAAAAAGAAATGGCTTTGGCTGTTGAAAAGAGTTTCAAAAAAAAAGAATGGGTTAAACACGTAAATAGTTACTACCCAAAAACTAAAGCAAAAGAAATACTAAAAGAAACAAAAGACAAATATAAATAGAGGTAAAAATGGAAACATCAAGCAGAATTAGGTAGTGATACAACAGATAGATTATCTAAACAACTCCAAGCCAAAGAGCAAGAGTGCGAAAAATTAAAAAGCAATAACAAAATTTTACGTGATATGTGGGAAACGGCAGACCACAATAATGCCAAACACGTAGTTCAAACTGACAACTACAAACAATCACTTGATGAGATTGAGGGATTAACTGATGTATTTTGCAAAGAATGTAGCGATTATGAAGAATGCGATTGGGATAAAGAGGGTTGCTATTATTCTATTATTCCTAAGTTAAAAGACATCATCAACAAAGCAAAGGAACAATAAATAAATGAACGAAATAGAGTACATAGAACTTTGCAAAAAGGAAAGTAATTTAATTTTACAAAAGATAATATGCCCATATTGTGGGCATATATACAATGAAACAGAGTCTATTAATATAGGTATCGGTTGGGATTGCGAAGACCAAATAAAAACAAAATGTAGAAATTGCCAAAAAGATATTATTGTTAATTCAAATGTCGTGGAAGTACGATTTTGGACTACAAAGGCAAAGGACGGTGAATAATGGGATTAACTATAACAGTAAATAAGTTTGATAGTTTTGATATTGGATATTTTGGCTTTATGAACTTTCGATTAGAACTTGCCGAAACATACAACAAAAGACTTGGTGAACTATATCGTCGTTGGGCTTTTGGGTGGTTAGATTACACAAAAGAAGAACCCTTAACTAGCACAGAGTTTGAGGAAATGAAAGAACTCGGTGGAGATTTATTGCTTTTTCTAACACACAAAGACACAGAGGGGATTTTCTTACCGTCAGAAAGCCGTAAAATCTATCAACAAATCAAAGATTTAGAAATGGATTACGAGGTTGAATATTATGGTGGACAAGAGGCTTTCAATGTTCTTGAAAGGTTAAAGGATATGTTTTACCACTCGTGGAAGCACAGACGTAGAGTAATTTTTGGTTAGAAAGGAACAAATAATGCA
>DBIX01000042.1 GCA_002297005.1 Cyanobacteria bacterium UBA791
ACTAATTGCCACTTGCTATATTCTTATTATAACCTATTTTTTAACTTTTTCAAGTCTTACACATACTGTAAAATTTCTTTTGGGGTATCAATAATAATTGTTGCGTTGTTTTTGATTAAAAATTCTCTATCTCTAAAGCCCCAAGTTACACTTATGCAAGGCATATCAGAATTTTTTGCAGTCATAATATCAACATCAGAATCCCCTATATAAATTGCATCTTCTGATTTTAAATTCATTAAGTTTAGGACTTCAAAAACTGTGTCAGGTGCTGGCTTTTTCTTAATTCCTGCTTTTTCATTTTCGCCTATTGCAATATCAATTAAATTTCCAAAATATTTTTTTGAAAGTTCTTTTACGGCAAGGTCAAATTTATTTGAAACAACGGCTGTTTTGATACCTTTGTTTTTTAAATCTTCTAGCATTTCTAGGATTCCGTCGTATGCAGAAGTATGATTATACATATTTTTTGCGTAGTGTTTTTTAAATATTTCAAGACATTTTTCGTAATTTGGATTATTTAATCCGTCAGGAATAGCTCTTTCAATAAGCTTTGCAACACCATTACCTACAAAAAATCTAATTTCTTCAAGAGTATGAATTGGATAATTAAATTGAGAAAGTGCGTAATTTGTAGAAATCATTAAATCCTCAAGAGTGTTTAACAATGTTCCGTCCATATCAAAAATAAAAATTTTCTTTTTCATAATTTCTTTCTCCAAAATGATTATATAATAAAATTTCTGCAGGTCTATTATTTATTATTTTGAATACTTTTATTCATTAGAATTATTGCCAAAATAATTACTGATGTTCCTATTAAAAAGTTTATGAGATTAATTTTTTCTTGAAAAATAAGTATTGAAAATAATACTCCAAAAGGTATTTTTAAATTATTCATTATTGCTAAAGTTGAACTCTTTACAAGTTTAGCTCCCTTATTCCACAAGAAAAATCCTATTCCTGTTGGTACAATTCCAAGATATAAAATTGATAGAATTTGTAGATGAGTTAGTTGTGTTGATAATTCGTTATTTA
Organism: Cyanobacteria bacterium UBA791; assembly: GCA_002297005.1. Classification (GTDB taxonomy): domain Bacteria; phylum Cyanobacteriota; class Vampirovibrionia; order Gastranaerophilales; family Gastranaerophilaceae; genus UBA791. The sequence continues at coordinate 1,039 of DBIX01000042.1, forward strand.
GGATTACGAAAGGCAAAATTAAAGAAAATGCTCCTAGATATGCTGTTGCCATAAGGTTTTCAGATTTTGTTTCTTCGGGTATAAAGTTTTTCCATAAAACTTGCCCTAGTGCAAAGGTACAGTTAGAAGTTTCCATTAATAATACTCCTTTAACAATTTGAGAAAATTCCAAATTTTGCCAAACAATAATTCCTGCACCAAAAACAGACATTAAGATACAAAGAATATAAACGAATTTGAATTTGTCACCAAATAGAGTTGCCCAAATTGCAACAAATATGGGTGTTGTAGTTGTTAAAAGAGCTACTTCATTCCCCTGTAAATATTTAAATGCATGCAGAAATGCAACATACATTATTCCAAACTGGATAGTTCCTATTAGATAAGCTTTTAAATGAGTTTTGAAATCAAATTTTCTAAAAAATGGTATAAAAATAAGTATTGCAAAAAGTAATCTTAGCATAACAACATAATCGCTAGGAAGAGTGCTAAGCTGACTTTTTATAAGTCCAAATGATAGAGAAAAACATATTGTTGCAATAATTAAATATATCATTTTATATCCTCTGAGTATATTTTATATTGCAACATGTGTTTCTGCAAGTTATTTTCCTAAAGCCCAACGGAAACCGAAACTTAGTGCGATACCGTTTCTGCCACCATTTCTTATCATAGCTTGTCCAAATCCTGTAAATCTATCGCCTACACGTTTTTGTAAACCTAAACCATATTGGAAATATGGATCAACGCTCATATCAGGTAAACTTACGTTATTAGCTTTAAATCTTGATTTATCCATAATATTCCAAACCATTTGTAGTGCTACATAAGGTTGCCATCCATTTTTCAAGTTGCCAATGAATTTTAGCCCTGGGGCAATTTGAATTGCGTGAAGTGGATCTGAATCGATTCTAACTCCAGCAGCATTTGTGTAATCAAATGTATTTACAAAGGTATAAGACATTAAATAGTTTGGTTGAATAATAAATTTACCGTCTGCAAGTTCAAAGTTGTAACCAGTTTTTGAAGCAATACCAGTTGCAAGCATTGTGAAATCTTCACTTCCATACATTGTATGAGCTTCTGCAACACTAGCTCCTACGTTTGCAGTTAAACCTGTAAAGAAATTACCCTTGTACCAAGTTCCGCTAGCACCAAGAGTTCCGCCGTTTTGGTTAATGCTTACACCACTATAATTTTGGTTAGAGCCATTGTATCCAGCATAGAAAGAATATACTGCATCCCAACCGTGACTAAGTTCTATAATACCTGTGTCACCACCGAATAACGAACCATATCCGATATTTCTAACGCTTGGACCATTGTTTAGACTTACGCCCTCAAAAGTTGCATAAGGTCTAAACCAAGCACCTTTAGTTTGTTCAGGGATTTGGTTAGGGTCAAATGTTATAACTCCGCCCTCACCTGTTCCTTGAGTTGAAGCGTATTTGTTGGCAAATTTCATTGATGTTCTTTCATCACGAGTCATTGCCATTAACATATCTTGATTAGCAAAAGCTTGTTCATAAGTATTTAATTGAGTTAAATATGAACCAATTTGAGCACCCACTGTGCCTGCTAGTACTGCTGGGTTGAATGCATTGCTAGCGTTTCCGCCGTTGCCACCGCCACCGCCAGAGCCTCTTGTAAATTCAAAATTACCATTGTTTTCATTGTATGCAACGTTATATTTGTAAATTGGTGAATATACAACTTGACTTGCACCTGTGTATGCAACGTGAGATTTTAAATTGCTATCACTTGTAAAATTGATTGAAGTAAAATCGTTTGTTGCATCAGATAAAAGTGTCATTCCTGCAACGTTAAGCGTACCGCCATTATAATTTGTGTTGCTTGCTGATAAGTTATCCATTGTTTGGTTTGCTAAATCAACATCAACATAGATATTTGAATTAGCATTTAATGCTAAACCGTATAATGGAATATTGCTTGCAACACCATTTCTAAGGTCTAAGTTACCACCGTTAAATGTAATTGCGTTCATTCCACCATTTGCTAAATATGAATCATTAGAATATTTTAATGTACCGCTATTCAACTGCCAAAATGCGTGAGTATCGTTACCGTTTCTTGTTAAAGTTGCAGAACCTAAATCAACTCCAGCAGTCGCACTTGGTGAACTACCGATATATTCGCCATTGAAGTTTATATCATTAGTACCCTCAAATGTTACGCCACCAACGCTTGAACTATTATTAATTGTTGTGTTATCAAGATTGATTGCTTGATTAGAACTATTGCGGATAACAATAGAACCGTTTTCATCTGGGTCAAGAGCTACATTATTTAAGTTTGTATTTGTTAAAACAAGTGTGCCTGATGATGCATTTTGACCTTTCAAATAGATGTCTGTATCGTAAATGGTGTTATTATTACCTTGAACAATTAAACGTCCGCTGTCAATAACGTTGTTATAAGACTTTTGAGCAGATTCATCCGTAGTCATTTCGTAGAAATGGTCATTTCCACCACTAACAGAATCTATTGCTTCTTTCAAGTTTTTAGTTCCGTAAGTAAGTTCACCGGTTGATTTATTGTAATTAACGTAATTTACGCCACCGGCATTTCCAGTTTTTACCAACTTTAAGTCACTATCTAATGAAGTTTTTGTATTGACAAAATTATCTGTATCTTCAAGAGGGTTCCAACTGTTATTAGTTTTACTTATATTTAATTCTTTAATGTTGAATTTACCATCTTCTATTTTTGATTTTTGAAGATGTAAAGTCAAATCTTCTGGTAACTTCAAATTTAAAGTATTATTGTCTTTGACAACTATGTTTGAACTACCTGCATAATTATTGTGTATGCAATCAACTAAATTTAATATAGAGCCATCTTCAAAATTAAGTTCACCTTTTTTAAAAATATTTGAAGATGAAGAAATATCTGTTTTTACAATTAATTCGCCACCCTTTTTAACATAAGTTTTGCCATTGTAGTCAAGAACTGCTTCGGAGATAACATCACCGACGATGTTTATAATACCATTACCATAGATTTTTCCGGTGTCTGTACTTTTAATTGTTCCACCTGTGATATTAAAGATAGAATTTGTTCCATCAATTAGTTGTATGCCACCTGTTATATTATCAATACTTGACGTCAAAGTTCCGCCATAGATGTTTCCTGGTAGGTTAAATCCAAGTTGGACATTGCCATCAATTGTTCCATTATTGATGATTTCTCCACCACTTTTAACGACACCAGTAAACTTGTTATTATTAGTAAATTTAGAATTGTTTGCAAGTGATAAAAATGAAGAGAACATTTCTCCATTATTAACTATATTTGTTGAAGAAGCTGCCAAATCCTGCACAGATTCAAGATTTAACGTTCCATAGTTATTAATATTGGTATAATTGAAGTTTGCATAGTGAGAGTTAATTTTTCCGTAGTTATTTATTGTCGCAACAGATAATGCTGTACCAGAACCGCCAAAATTAAAAATTCTTGAATTAATTGTGAAATCTTTTCCAACAGTAGTTGTACCTTGACGTATTTCAAATACCGCATTAGCGTCAGTTGAATCAATTAAACCTTTTTGCAAATTGTTTGTTCCACAGAATTCTATTCTTCCAGCATTAGTTATATTTGAATTGTCTAAAATTACAGAAGTTAAATATGTTTCACCACCATAGGCATTATCAACAACACCATTCCCTGCAGTAAAGTTTTTCAAAGTTACATTATTAAAACCAAAAGTTTGACGGTTTTCAACAGTTACACCTTTGTATGTACCTGAGGCATCAATATAATGACCATTACCGTATACAGTTACATCTCTACCACTTCCAGCAAGAGTTCCTAAATCTTCTGTCAAAGTAATATCTGTTGTAATTGCAACATCATTTGATGTTGAGCCGTCAGGTTCTGTTTGAATAAAGGTAGGTAAATCAGAAATATTAGTTGCTTTGGATACTTTATAAGCACCTATTTCGTTAGCAATAGGATTAAAGATGTAAGTTTTAGATTTATCACCACTTATAGTAGTAACAGCGTCTTTAGAAACCTCAATTACAGTTTTACCCAAGCCATCTAAATATTTTGTTTCTGTTGCATCACCATCTACAAGAATATTAATTGCATCAACAATTATGCTTGGAGTACTTGCACCAACTGCACTATCACTAACTACAATCAAGTCCATTTTGCCTGTGCTAGCGTCATAATCCAATTTCAAATGTAATGGAGCATCGTTTGCACCTGAAAAATTGCTCATTGTAAGATTATCAACATTATCGTTTTGTAAGTCTAATGTTGATTCACCCCCTACAGATAATCTGAAATCATTTGAATTTGCCGGAGTTACACCAAGTTTTAATGTACCATTTTTGTATGATGATTTTGCACCTAAATAAATCATTCCATTTGAACCCGCAAAATCAACGTTTTTATTCAAAACAACAGTACCGTTTAAGTCAGTACCAGCTTTTAGAGTATTATTGATAATTAAATTACCGTCAAAAGAATTATCAATTTTAATAGCATCGTCAAAAGTTATAGTTTTACCGTCAGAAGCATTCAAATAAATACTGCTATTAGATTTTATGCCGTAATCAGCATTATTTTTGAACGTAACATCACTATTTTTAGCGTTAATGATTAATTTATTATACCCATCATTATTAATAGCAACACCTTTATTATTCAAGAATGATACATCAGTAAGCTCAATTAAAGGATTTGTTCCTCTTACGATACCATTTTCAGTATCAAAACCTTGAAAAGTTGCATTCATAATTTGAAGTCTTGTTTCAGAAGAACCTGAAGCAGAAAAAACTAAAGGTGAGTCGTCAGGATAAGTCGTACCATTAATGACATTCCCATTAAAATTAAGGGTTAATTGTTTTTGTAAAAATCCAATTGAAGAGCCATCTGCTGTAATATCACTAAGAATACTAACAGTCGAACCCTCTGAGGCTGTATTTGATGCATCGCTCAAATCATTCCATGTTGAAGTGCTGGCATGAGCTTGCATTTGTGCAAGTACAAAAATTCCTACAATAATCCCTAAAATTCTGTTCTTTTTCATATATAACTTCTTTCAAAATTTTCTAATAAGCTAATTCCGTAAATTAATTTAGCTATCATAAACCAAAAGAAGTAAAATTTTTAGACTTTGTATCTATATGTTTACAAAGAGTAAATTATTTTCCACTATGGCAATTTAAACAAAAAAGATTAACCAGTTGGGGTATAACATTTTCTATATTGAGAGAGTTTAATATAAGTATATTAAATCTTTTTCATACTTCCAGCTATTCTTAAACATTAGAGGCATTACGCCTCTATTTTTTTATCCGCTATATGTTATAATTGATTTATGAATTTAATATATAAAAGGGAAAGATTATGATAAAAGTTTTATTCGTATGTCTAGGTAATATTTGCAGATCTCCGATGGCACAAATAATTTTTGAAAATATGATTCAAGAACAAGGTCTTGAAGATTATTTTGAAGTGGATTCAGCTGGTACAGAGGGTTACAATGAAATGTGCCATGCAGGTATTCACCGTGGTACAAAAGAAGTTTTGCGTAAAAATGGTGTATATTTTAAAGAACATTATTCTCG